>NZ_JBEPAA010000021.1:0-112573 GCF_040298365.1 Kitasatospora sp. NPDC001603 | reverse complement strand
CCGTGTTCTCGGGGTAGCGCACCGGGTCGTACTGCGACGGGTTCTGCACCATGCCGGCCAGCGTGGCGGCCTCGGCGACGGTGAGGTCCTTGTTGTTCTTGCTGAAGTAGCGCTGGGCCGCGGCCTCGACCCCGTAGGCCTGGTGGCCGTAGAAGGTGATGTTGAGGTAGTTGGTGAGGATCTGGTCCTTGGTCAGGTCCTCCTCCAACTTGATCGCGACCTTCAGCTCCTGGACCTTGCGCCCGAGCGTCTTGCGCTGCGCGTCGAGGACGGCGGCCTGGTCGTCGCCGGCCTTCTCCACGTTGACGTTCTTCACGTACTGCTGGGTCAGCGTCGAGGCGCCCTGGGAGGCGGTGCCGCTCTCCGCGTTCTTGCTGACCGCGCGCAGCACGCCCTTGAGGTCGACGGCGCCGTGCTCGTAGAAGCGCGCGTCCTCGATGTCGACCTGCGCCTGGCGCATGTAGGGGGACATCTGGTCCGCCGTGAGCACCGTGCGGTCGCGCTCGTAGACCTTGGCGATCAGCCCGCCCTTGGCGTCGAAGATCTGCGTGGCCTGCGTCAGCGGCGGGGTCTTGAAGTCGTCGGGGATGTCGTCGAAGCTCTCCGCCGTGCTCTTGGCGGTCAGCCCGAGCGCGCCGACGGCGGGCAGGGCCATGCCGGCCAGCAGTACTCCGGAGAGCACGCTGACCCCCAGGAACTTCACTCCGTGTCCCGCGAAGTCGAGCGGTGACCCGCGGCGCCGGCCGCTCGGAGCTCCGGGGTTGCCTGGGGGCTGGGGTGCCTGGGGGCGCTTCGGTGCCATGGGGAGAACCCTACGTCGCCGAATCCCGTACATAGGGGCAGGTGTTCGCCTAGGCTTGTCACAAGCTTGCGACAGCTTCGGTGCGTCAGCATCACTCACTCTTGTGAGTGATGAGGATTGCCCGAATTGCCCCTCTCTGGCCGGTTTTTGAGGCAGCTGTTGGCAGCTGTCCACCCCCTTTTGGTGGCTCTCCGTAACGGCTCGCGTGGCGAGAGTTCCCCCGGGTTTCTTGGCAAGGCTTGCGACCTGCGATCACTCCAACGAGTGAGCTGACCGATACCCATAGTCCGATCGGGTCATTCGAGATTGAGCCCGAAGGGGCTGTTGCAAGCTGTCGTTCTTCCGTAACGTCCTCAACTGGCAACGGTGAATATGCCGTTGCCGCCGTGGGGGAGCCTCGATTCGGGAGAGGACGGCGCCGGCATGGGCTGGGTAGACGACTGGAGTGCGCAGGCCGCCTGCCGCACTAGTGATCCGGACGAACTGTTCGTCCAGGGGGCGGCGCAGAACCGCGCCAAGGCGGTGTGCAGCGGGTGTCCCGTTCGCACGGAGTGCCTGGCGGACGCACTGGACAACCGGGTGGAGTTCGGGGTCTGGGGCGGGATGACGGAGCGCGAGCGGCGGGCGCTGCTGCGCCGGCGGCCGACCGTGATGTCGTGGCGGCGGCTGCTGGAGACGGCCCGTACCGAGTACGAGGAGTCCCTCGCCACCGGTGTGATACTGACGGACTACGCCCAGGCGGGCTGAGCGACCTATCCGGCGCTGAGCGGCCCGCACGGCCGGGTACGGAGCCGGCGCCCCACGGGGGCCGGCAGGTTACGGAGCCGACGGGCGCGACAGCCACCCGACGGCGGTTCACGAGCTGGACGGCAACGGTCCGGGAGCGACGCCACGGGGGAGCGGCGTCGCGGGGGCCGGTGCCGGAGCGCTACACGGCGCCGCTGAGGCGGTCGCCGATCGCGCGCAGCCCGTCCAGGTCGTGCACGTCCCCGGGCAGCGCGGCGACCTCGACGATCGGCACGTCCGGGTAGACCGAGACGAAGCGGTCACGGGTGCGGCGCTCCCGCGACATGATCTGCATCCGCTCGGCGTGTAGCCGCAGCAGTCCGGCCGCGAGCAGCTCCGCCTCGGGTGACGTGTGCTCCGAGCCGTTCTCCTCCAGGGCCTCGGCCGCCGCCAGCGCACGTTCGGCGGTGAGCTGCGGGGCGCCCGTGCGGTGCACCCGGTTGAGGACCAGCCCGGCCAGCGGCATCCGGTCGGCGGCCAGCCGGTCGACGAAGTAGGCCGCCTCGCGCAGCGCGTCCCGCTCCGGCGCGGCCACCACCAGGAACGCCGTCCCCGGTGCCTTGAGCAGCTGGTACGTCCGGTCGGCGCGCTCGCGGAAGCCGCCGAACATCGAGTCCATCGCACTGACGAAGGTCTGTACGTCGGTCAGCAGCTGGGCACCGAAGATCTTGCCCAGGGTGCCGGTGAGCAGGCCCATCCCGACGTTGAGGAACTTCATCGCGCTGCGCCCGCCGACCTTGGCCGGGGCGGTCAGGATCCGGATCACCTTGCCGTCGAGGAAGGACCCGAGCCGGTTCGGCGCGTCCAGGAAGTCCAGCGCGGAGCGGGACGGCGGGGTGTCGACGATGATGAGGTCCCACTCCTCGGCAGCGCGGAGCTGGCCGAGCTTCTCCATCGCCATGTACTCCTGCGTACCCGCGAAGCCGGCCGACAGGGACTGGTAGAACGGGTTCTCCATGATCGCCCGGGCCCGCTCGGGCTCGGCGTGGGCCAGCACGACCTCGTCGAAGGTCCGCTTCATGTCGAGCATCATGGCCTGGAGTTCGCCCTCGCCCGTGACGCCCTTGACGACGCGGGGGGTGTTGTCCAGCTCGGTCAGGCCCATCGACTGGGCCAGCCGGCGGGCCGGGTCGATGGTCAGCACGACGACCTTGCGGCCGCGCTCGGCCGCCCGCAGTCCGAGCGCCGCGGCGGTGGTGGTCTTGCCGACGCCGCCCGAGCCGCAGCAGACGATGATCCTGGTCCCCGGGTCGTCGATCAGCCGGTCCATGTCGAGGTGGCTGCCCCGCTCGGTGCCGGTGTCCTGCCCGCTGCCCGCGCCCTGCTTGTCACCCACGCCCTGCCCGTCCTGCCCGCCGTTCCCGCTCGCACCGCCGCTCGCGCTCCCGCTCGCACCACCGCTCGCACCACCGCTCGCACTCCCGCTCCCGCTCCCGCTCGCACTCCCGCTCACGCCGCCCCCTGACGCTTCAGTTCGCCCGCCAGCCGGTACAGCCCGGCGAGGTCCACACCCTCGCCCAGCAGCGGGAGTTCGTAGCTCGGGAGCTTCAGCTGCTGCAGGTCGGCGCGCTGCTCGCGCTCCAGCTCCACCCGCTCGGCGTGCTCCCGGGCCTGTTCCAGCAGCGGGTCGAGCAGCGGGTCGACCGCCGCCCGGACGGTGTCCGGCTTGCGCGAGCGCCCGCCGAGGCCCGCCTCGCCGAGGGCCAGCGCGACCTCCTCGCGGTGGTCCCCGTCCACCGCGGCCACGGCCGCCGCGTCCAGCACCGGTGGCCGGACCATGTTCACCATCACCCCGCCGACCGGGAGGCCGGCCTCGCGCAGCTCGGTGAAGCCGTCGACGGTCTCCTGCACCGGCATCTCCTCCAGCAGGGTGACCAGGTGCACCGCGGTCTCCGGCGACTTCAGCACCCGCATCACGGCCTGCGCCTGGGTGTGGATCGGCCCGAACCGGGCCAGCCCGGCGACCTCGGAGTTCACGTTCAGGAAGCGGGTGAGCCGGCCGGTCGGCGGCGCGTCCATCACCACCGCGTCGTACGTGCGGCGCCCGTCCGGTGCCTTGCGCCGGGCCGCCTCGCAGGCCTTGCCGGTGAGCAGCACGTCCCGGACGCCGGGGGCGACGGTGGTGGCGAAGTCGACGAAGCCGACCTTCTGGAGCGCCTTCCCGGCCCGTCCGAGCTTGTAGAACATGTCGAGGTACTCCAGCAGCGCCTGCTCGGTGTCGATGGCCAGCGCGTACACCTCGCCGCTGCCGGACCCGTCGCCGCCGCCCCTGCCGGGCAGCCCCAGCTGGGCGCGCGTGACGGACGCGATCCGGCGTTCCTCGTACGGCAGTGCGGCGATCCCGAACAGTTCGGCGATCCCCTGCCGGCCCTCCACTTCGATCAGCAGCGTCCGCCGCCCCTCGGCCGCGAGGGCCAGCGCCAACGCCGCGGCGAGGCTGGTCTTCCCGGTGCCGCCCTTGCCGCTGACCACGTGCAGCCGGACGCCCTCCCAGTCGGGATCACGCCGGGCCGCCTGGCCGGGGGTGCGTGCCACGCTCCGTCTCCGTCCGTCTCCGAGGGCCGAGGGGCCGTTCCGAGGGCCGCCACCGCGCAGGTGCCCTCCCGCGAGGGTAACCAGGGACCGCGCCGGATGCCGGGAGCATCGGGGAGGCCGGGCCTGAATCATGCCCGGATTGTGGGCCACCTCACACGCCGGTCCGCAGGCCGCCCCGTTCGCCCCCGCCGCTCGTCTAGAGTCTGGCCATGACCAAGTGGGAATACATGACGGCGCCCCTGCTCGTGCACGCCACCAAGCAGATCCTGGACAACTTCGGCGAGGACGGCTGGGAGCTCGTCCAGGTCGTGCCCGGCCCGAACCCGGAGCAGCTGGTGGCCTACTTCAAGCGGGAGAAGAACGCATGAGCAAGGTCGAGGAGAAGCTCGCCGAGCTCGGTCTGACCCTGCCGCCGGTGGCCGCGCCGGTCGCCGCCTACGTGCCGGCCCTGCGCTCGGGCGAGTTCGTCTTCACCTCCGGCCAGCTGCCGATGGTGGGCGGCAAGCTGCCGACCACCGGCAAGGTCGGCGCCGAGGTCACCCCGGAGGAGGCCAAGGAGCTCGCGCAGATCTGCGCGCTCAACGCGCTGGCCGCGGTGAAGTCGGTGGTCGGTGACCTGGACCTGATCGAGCGGGTCGTGAAGGTGGTCGGCTTCGTCGCCTCCGCCGCCGACTTCACCGGTCAGCCCGGCGTCATCAACGGCGCCAGCGAGCTGCTCGGCCAGGTGCTCGGCGAGGCCGGTGTGCACGCCCGCAGCGCGGTCGGCGTCACCGTCCTGCCGCTGGACGCCCCGGTCGAGGTCGAGCTGCAGGTCCGGGTCAAGGCCTGAGACCGATCACGAGGGTGGGGTCGGCCCTGTCCAACCCCGCCCTCGTGCGCTTAGCATCCGGGCATGGACCAGCGAGCAACGACGCTCCCGATGCCGCCCGGCTGGCCTGCCCGGATCCGGGCGGTCGAGTCCGGCGAGGTGATCCCGCCGGAGCCCCGGCCCTCCGCCACCGTGGTGCTGCTGAGGGACACGGCGACCGGGCCGGAGGCCTATCTGCTGCGCAGGCGCAGCTCGATGGCGTTCGCGGCGGGCATGTACGCCTATCCGGGTGGCGGGGTGGACCCGCGCGACGCCGAGGCCGAGCTCGGCTGGGCCGGGCCCGGCCTGCGGGAGTGGGCCGAGCGGCTCGGTGTGGACGCCCGGACCGCGCAGGCGGTGGTCTGCGCCGCCGTCCGCGAGACGTTCGAGGAGGCCGGCGTCCTGCTGGCCGGCCCGGACGCCGACAGCACCGCCGAACCCCGGGACTGGAGCGCGGAGCGCGCCGCGCTGGAGGCCCACGAGCTCTCCTTCGCCGACTTCCTCCGTGAGCACGGCCTGCTGCTCCGCAGCGACCTGCTGGCCGGCTGGGCCCGCTGGGTCACCCCGGCGTTCGAGGAGCGCCGGTACGACACCTGGTTCTTCGTCGCGGCCCTGCCGCCCGGTCAGCGGGCCGCGCTGGAGGTCGGCGAGGCCGACCGGGTCGCCTGGCTCTCTCCGGCCGAGGCCGTCCGGGGCCACGAGGACGGCGTGTTCGGGATGCTGCCGCCCACCGTGACCGTGCTGCGGGAGCTGCTGCCGGTGCGCAGCGCCGCGCAGGCGCTGGAGGCCGCGGCGGGGCGTTCGCTGCACCCGATCCTCGGCACCGCCGAGGTCCGGGGGGATCGAATGACGGTTCGATGGTCGGGGTATGAAGAGCTGACCATCGATGGAGACTTTCCCGAAGACCGCTGAGGACCCGGCCTCGGGGCACCCGGGGCCCGGCCCCCGGATCCCCGGCCTCCGGAACCTCCGAGCCGATGAACCGATGAACCGATACATCCGATGAACCGACACCGCCCGAGGAAGGATCGACGCCCGATGACCCACAACGACGTGGCTCGCCGGACGGCGCGCGCGATGCCCGCCCGCAGCCTGACCCCCCGCCCGCTCGCCTGCGAGGGCGCAGTCGTCGACGACGGCATACCGGGGCTGCGCGCCCTCGTCCGGGCACTGCCCGGACGCGTGCTCGACCGGATCTGCGAGGGCGGCCGACTCGGCGGGAGCGGCCGGTGAGCGGAATCCTCCCGGGTGACCCCGCCGCCGGCATCGGCGGCGAGGCCACCCCCCGGGCAGTCTGCGTGCTGGCGCCCAACCCGTCGCCGATGACGCTGGACGGCACCAACACCTGGCTGCTCTCCGAGCCCGGCTCGGACCTCGCGGTGGTCGTCGACCCGGGCCCGCTACACGAGGGGCACCTGCGCCGGGTGATCGACACCGTCGAGCAGCAGGGCAAGCGCGTCGCGCTCACCCTGCTCACCCACGGCCACGCCGACCACTCCGAGGGCGCCGCGCGGTTCGCCGAGCTGACCGGTACCGACGTCCGCGCCCTGGACCCGGCGTACCGGCTCGGCTCCGAGGGCCTGACGCACGGCCAGCGGCTGGAGGTCGGCGGCCTCGACCTGCGGGTGGTCGCCACCCCCGGGCACACCTCGGACTCGCTGACCTTCCACCTGCCGGCCGACGGCGCGGTCCTCACCGGCGACACCGTCCTCGGCCGGGGCACCACGATGGTGGCCCACCCCGACGGCAGGCTCGGCGACTACCTGGACTCGCTGCGCCACCTGCAGAACATGGCGACCGAGCACGGCGTGCGCACGGTGCTGCCCGGCCACGGGCCGGTGCTCGCGGACGCGCTCGGCGCCGTCGAGTACTACCTGGCGCACCGGGCCGGGCGGCTCGCCCAGGTGGAGACCGCGGTCGAGGCCGGCTGCCGGACGGCGGACGAGGTGGTGGCCCGGGTCTACGCGGACGTGGACCGCGCGCTCTGGCCCGCGGCCGAGCTGTCGGTCCGGGCCCAGCTCCAGTACCTGGAGGACCACGGGCTGATCTGACCGCCGGCCGGGCCGACCGCCCGGAGCCGCACCGGACACGCGCGAGGGCCCGTCCACCGCATCGGTGGACGGGCCCTCGTCGTCGGTGGGACCGATGGCGCGCCGGGCGGGCCGGAGCGGAGGCCCCGGCCGGCCGGGTCAGCGCGAGCGGCGGGAGAGCCGCTCGACGTCCATCAGGACCACGGCGCGGGCCTCCAGCTTCAGCCAGCCGCGGCCGGCGAAGTCGGCGAGCGCCTTGTTGACCGTCTCGCGGGAGGCGCCGACCAGCTGGGCCAGCTCCTCCTGGGTGAGGTCGTGGGCGACGTGGATGCCCTCGTCGGACTGCACGCCGAAGCGGCGCGAGAGGTCCAGCAGGGCCTTGGCGACGCGCCCGGGCACGTCGGAGAAGACCAGGTCGGACATCACGTCGTTGGTCCGGCGCAGTCGGCGGGCGATGGCGCGCAGGAGTGCGATCGAGACCTCGGGGCGGGCGTGCAGCCAGGGCTGGAGGTCGCCGTGGCCGAGGCCCAGCAGCTTGACCTCGGTCAGCGCGCTCGCGGTGGCGGTGCGCGGGCCCGGGTCGAAGAGCGACAGCTCGCCGATCATCTCGCTGGGGCCGAGGACGGCGAGCATGTTCTCGCGGCCGTCCGGCGAGGCGCGGTGTAGCTTGACCTTGCCCTCGGCGACGACGTACAGCCGGTCGCCCGGGTCGCCCTCGTGGAACAGCGACTCACCGCGGGCGAGGGTCACCTCGGTCATGGAAGCGCGCAGCTCGCCGGCCTGTTCGTCGTCGAGTGCCGCGAAGAGTGCGGCGCGCCGCAGAACGTCGTCCACGTGCTTCCTCCTTCTCGGCCGCCCGGCGATCAAGCCGGTCGGCGCAAGTTCCGTACAGTGCTCTGCATCACCAAGCATGGCGCATGTCGCTCCGATCATATGAGGAGGGGGTGCGCCGAGGTGTGCTGCGCGGGGCCATTCGTACCGCCGGAGCGGCCTGCGGGCGGCTCGTGCGGGCGTGTGGAGCGGCGTGGCGGGCGGTGCCGGTGACGCGTGCGGCCGGTGTCCGGGGCCGGCGCGGTGTTCCCGCGGTGTTCGCAGGTCGGCCGGGGCGCGCGCGGTCCGGTGCGCGGGGGCGCCCGGGACGGGGGGCGCCGAGGTCCATCAGGGGGTCGGGGCGGTCGCGGGCCGCCAGGATTCGGCTCCGGCTTAATCAGTGGAGCACGGGCGGCCGGGCGCGCAGGATCCGGTCCTGACGAGTCCATGAGTCCACGAGTCCACGGCCCGAAAGACGGTGACCCCGCATGTCCGCCTCCCAGTCCACCGGCACCACCACCCCCGAGCTTCGCGAGCGGGCCCTGCGGCTGCGGGCGCTCGTGGCCGACGGGGTGCTCGTCCTGCCGAACGCGTGGGACGCCGGCAGCGCCGCCGTGATCGCCTCCGCCGGGGCCGCGGCGATCGCCACCACCAGCGGCGGCGTCTCCTGGTCGCTCGGTCGCGGCGACGGCCAGCAGCTCGGCCGGGCGGACATGGCCGAGGCCGCCCGCCGGATCGCCTCCGTGGTCGACCTGCCGGTCACGGTCGATGCCGAGGGCGGCTACGGGGCGGCCCCCGCCGAGGTGGCCGAAACCGTGCGGGCGCTGGTCGGGGCCGGCGCGGCCGGGGTCAACCTGGAGGACTCGGCGGCGGCCGGCGGCCCGCTCTTCCCGGTGGCCGAGCAGGCCGCGCGGCTGGCCGCCGCCCGGGCGGCGGCCGCGGCGGCGGGCCTGCCCGAGCTGCTGGTCAACGCCCGGACGGACGTCTTCCTGTTCGGGATCGGCCCGGAGGAGGGCCGGCTGGACGAGGTGCTGGTTCGCGCGGCGGCGTACGCGCGGGCGGGTGCGGACGGCCTCTTCGTCCCCGGCCTGCTGGACCTCGACGTGCTGGCCCGGCTCTGCGCCGCGTCCCCGCTGCCGGTGAACGCGATGACGGGGCCGGGCGGGCCGACGGTCGCCGAGCTCGCCGCCACCGGCGTCCGGCGGATCAGCGTCGGCACCGGGCTGGCCGAGGCCGCGTACAGCGCCGCCCACCGCGCCGCCGCCGAACTGCTCGGCACGGGCGCCGTGACCGGGGCGCCCGGCGCGCTGGGCTACGGGGAGCTGGACGCGCTGTACCAGCGCTGACCGGCAGGAGCTCACCGGCACGCACAGGGGAGGTGCCGGTGGCCCGGGCCGGGCGGCCTCAGTGGTCGTCCGGCTCCGGGAGCGGGGCCAGCTCGGGCGGCCCGTCGACCGCGGCGGGCAGCCCGAGCAGGCGCCGCATCGCCCGCCGGGTGCGGGCGGCCGCGGCCGCGTCCCGGTAGAGCCGGCGGGCGTGGTTGAGCGCCAGGACCTGCCCGGTCAGTTCGAAGACCACCTGCTCGGCGTCCGGCTCGGCGGGCAGCTGGCCGGCGGCGATCGCCAGCTCGGTCTGCCGGCGCAGCTCGCGCTGCCAGACGGCGTTCCGGGCGGCCACCGCCGACCGGACCGGCCCGCGCTCCCGGTCGTCGAACTCGGAGGTCACGGCGGTGAAGAAGCACCCGCCGGGCAGCAGGTCGCGTTCCAGGTAGGAGACCCAGGCCTCGCACTGGACGAGCAGCCGCGGCAGCCCGGGCTGCGCGCCGGCGGCCGCCGCGCGCTGCACCACCTCGCGGACGAACAGGGCGACGGCCTCGTCGACCACGGCGAGCTGCAGGGCCTCCTTGGTGCCGAAGTGGCCGAGGACGCCGGACTTGCTCATCGACAGGTCGGTGGCGAGCCGGCCGATGGTCAGCCCCTCCAGGCCCTCGACCGAGGCGAGGTCCAGCCCCCGGCGCAGGATCGCGGTGCGGGTCCGGCGGGCGTCGGCGACGGATCTTCTCGGGCTCACCGGGCCAGTGTAGCCAGCCTCGGGCCTATAGAGTCCGACCGTTCGGACGCTATAGGCCCGGCGTGACACCCCCTCACGGAGGAGCAGACATGTCGGGATCCCGGATCGCGGCCCTGGGCCACCACCAGCCCGCCCGAGTCCTCACCAACGACGACCTCGCCCGGCTGGTCGACACCAGCGACGCATGGATCCGGCAGCGCACCGGCATCGTCACCCGGCGCATCGCCGACACGGAGTCCGTCACCGACCTCGCCTCCGCCGCCGCCGGCAAGGCCCTCGCCTCGGCGGGCCTGGCGCCGGAGGAGATCGACATGGTGGTGGTCGCCACCTGCTCGGCCAGGGACCGCTGCCCGAGCATCGCCACCCAGGTCGCCGGCCGGCTGGGCATTCCCTCGGCCGTCGGCTTCGACGTCAACAACGGCTGCGCGGGCTTCTGCACCGCGCTGGCCACCGCCGACCACGCCGTCCGGGCCGGGGCCGCCCGGCACGCCCTGGTGATCGGCGCCGAGCGGATGAGCGACGTCACCGACTGGACGGACCGCTCCAACTGCGTCCTGCTCGGTGACGGCGCCGGTGCGGCGGTCCTCAGCCACGATCCGACCGGGCGGGGCGTCGGGCCGGTGGTCTGGGGCTCCGACCCGACCCGGGGCCACGCCGTCCGGCTGGACGACGGCTGGCAGCCGAAGTTCCGTCAGGAGGGCCAGACCGTCTACCGCTGGGCCACCACCGCGCTGGCCCCGATCGCCGAGGAGGCCTGCCGGCGGGCCGGGATCACCCCCGCGGACCTCGGCGCGGTGGTCACCCACCAGGCCAACCTGCGCATCATCGAGGCGGTGGTGGACCGGCTCGGCGTGCCCGGCGCGGTGGTCGCCCGCGATGTCGTCGAGTCCGGCAACACCTCGGCCGCCTCCGTCCCGCTCGCGCTGTCCAAGCTGGTCGAGCGCGGCGAGGTGCCCGCGGGCACCCCCACCCTGCTGCTCGGTTTCGGCGGCGGCCTCTCCTGGGCCGGCCAGGTCGTCGGCTGCCCCTGACCGCGATGGTGGCGGCCGTCCGGAGCGGCCGGTACGGATCTTACGAACCGGCCGGTTCGGGCCTACGGTCCGTCATATGACCTCGACGGCACCCTCCCGGACCGCGCCCGGCACCCGCCCCCGGCTGGTCACCCGGCCGCTGCTGCTGCGCTTCGTGTCGATCCTCGGCGCTTCGACCGGGTTCAACCTGCTGCTCTCCGTCGTCCCGCTCTACGCCGAGGAGTCCACCGGGGGCGGCAACGCGGCCGGGCTCGCGACCGGCGCGCTGATGCTGACGACCGTCCTGGGCGAACTGGCCACACCCCGGCTGGTGGTCCGCTTCGGCTACCGCTCGGTGCTGGCGGTCGGCCTGTTGCTGCTCGGGGCGCCCGCGTTGGTGCTGACCGCCGTCGACGGCGGCCTCGTCTGGATCACGGCGGTCTGCCTGGTGCGCGGGCTGGGCTTCGCCTTCACCATCGTCGCCGGCGGCGCGCTGACGGCGGCCCTGATCCCGGCCGAGCGGCGCGGCGAGGGGCTGGCGCTGGTCGGCGTGGTCTCGGGCGTGCCCTCGCTGCTGGGCCTGCCGCTGGGCGTCTGGCTGGCGGCCCACGTGGGCTACACCCCGGTGGCCGTGACCGCCGGCGCCGTGGCGCTGGCCGCGATCGCCGCCGTCCCCGGGCTGCCGGACCGCGAACCGTCCGCCGAGCCGGCGGTGGGGGTGGTGGCCGGCTTCCGGTCGGCCGGGCTGCGCCGCCCGACCGTGGTCTTCGGCGCCACCGCGCTGGCCGCCGGGATCATCGTGACCTTCCTGCCGCTGGCCGTCCCGACCGGGTCCGCGGGCCTCGCCGCGGTGGCCCTGTTCGTCCAGCCGGCCTCGGCGACGGCGGCCCGCTGGGCGGCGGGCCGGTACGGCGACCGGCACGGACCGGAGCGGCTCGTGCTGCCCGCGCTGCTGCTCTGCGCCGCGGGCACCCTGCTGATCGCGCTGACCGGCAGCGCGGTCGCCGTGGTGGCCGGCGCGGCGGTGTTCGGCATCGGCTTCGGCGCGGCCCAGAACGCCACCCTGACCCTGATGTACGCGAGGGTCTCCAAGGCCGGCTTCGGCGCCGTCACGGCGTTGTGGAACGTCGCCTTCGACGCGGGGATGGGCGTCGGCGCGGTGGCCTTCGGCGTCCTCGCCGGTCCGCTGGGCTACCCGTCCGCCTTCGCCGTGACGGCCGCGGTGATGCTCGGCGCCCTCGCCCCCGCCCGCCGCGACCGCCGCGCCGCACCGGCCGTGGCGGCCGCACCGGCGGGGCCCGCGGTGCCTCCCGCGCCCACGGCGCCGCCGGCGCCGCGCACGCCGGCGGACCAGCCCTGCGGGCCGTCCTGACCGGGCGCCGCGCAGGGGGCGTCCGAACCGTCCGCGGCCCCGCGTCGAGGGCTGATCGCCCGCGGGGTCAGGGCTGTTCGGCGTAGCCTTCCTGCATGGCAGAGAGCAAGGTCCGGAAGGCCGCAGCCAAGCCGGCGGTGAAGGTGGCTGTGAAGCCGAGGAAGCCGGAGTCGCGGCTGGCGATGGTGCGGCGGGCCCGGAGGATCAACCGGGAACTGGCGGAGCTGTACCCCTACGCGCACCCCGAGCTGGACTTCGACAACCCGTTCGAGCTGCTGGTGGCCACCGTGCTGTCGGCGCAGACGACGGACCTGCGGGTGAACCAGACGACGCCCGCGCTGTTCGCGAAGTACCCGACGCCGGAGGACATGGCGGCGGCGGTGCCGGAGGAGCTGGAGGAGGTCATCCGGCCGACCGGGTTCTTCCGCAACAAGGCGAAGTCGCTGATCGGGCTCTCGATCGCGCTGCGGGACGAGTTCGGCGGCGAGGTCCCGGGCCGGCTGGCCGACCTGGTCACCCTCCCCGGGGTGGGGCGCAAGACGGCGAACGTGGTGCTCGGCAACGCGTTCGGCGTGCCCGGGATCACCGTGGACACCCACTTCGGGCGGCTGGCCCGGCGGTTCGGGTGGACGGCGGAGGAGGACCCGGTCAAGGTCGAGGCGGCCGTCGCGGAGATCTTCCCGAAGTCGGAGTGGACGATGCTCTCGCACCGGGTGGTCTTCCACGGGCGGCGGATCTGCCACTCCCAGAAGCCGGCCTGCGGGGCCTGCCCGATCGCGCCGCTCTGCCCCTCCTACGGGGAGGGCGAGACGGATCCGGAGAAGGCGAAGAAGCTGCTCAAGTACGAGATGGGCGGCCACCCCGGCCAGCGGCTGAGGCCGCCCGCGGACTACCCGGGCGAGGCGGCGGCACGGGCCGACGCCGCCGCCCACCAGGGCGAGGTCGCGGACCTGGCGGTGGCCGAGTGACGGCGCACGGCCACGACCGGGGGCCCGGGCAGGCCCTGCCGGGACGGATCGAGCGGGACGGCCTGCCGTCCTGGCTGGAGCCGGTCCGGGACGCCGCCGAGCGGGTGCTGCCCGAGCAGCTGAGCCGCTTCCTGCCGCCCGCCGAGGGCGGTCGCGCCGCGGCCGTCCTGATGCTCTTCGGCGAGGGCGGGACCGGCCCCGACGTGCTGCTGATCGAACGGGCCCGGTCGCTGCGCTCGCACGCCGGGCAGCCCTCCTTCCCCGGGGGCGCGCTGGATCCGGAGGACGGCGACCCCGAGGGCTCCGGCCCGGTCGTGGCGGCGCTGCGGGAGGCCTGGGAGGAGACCGGCCTGGACCCGTCCGGGGTGCAGGTCTTCGCCGCCCTGCCCGCCCTCTACATCCCGGTCAGCCGCTTCGTGGTCACCCCCGTGCTCGGCTGGTGGCGCGAGGAGTCACCGGTCCGTCCGGTGGACGCGGGCGAGACCGGCGCGGTGTTCCGGGTGCCGATCGCCGAGCTGACCGACCCGGCCAACCGGGTCCGGCTGCGCCACCCGTCCGGACACCTGGGGCCGGCCTTCGCGGTCGGCGGCCGGCTGGTCTGGGGCTTCACCGCCGGGGTGATCGACCGGGTGCTGCACCACAGCGGCCTGGAGCTGCCCTGGGACCAGACCCGGATCGTCGACCTCTCGGACGAGGCGCTGGCGCTGGTGCAGGGTGACCGCGACCGCTCCCGGGCGCTGCTGAGCGGCGACGCCAGGACCACGTGAACGCCCGACTGTGTGGCCCCGGCGCCCGCCGTGGGAGGGTGTCGGAGTGAACGTCCTGGATCTGCTGCTGATCGCCGCCGCCGTGGGATTCGCCGTGTCGGGCTACCGGCAGGGCTTCGTGGTCGGCGTGATGTCGGTCCTCGGCTTCCTCGGCGGCGGCCTGATCGCCGTCCAGCTGCTCCCGCTGCTGCTCGACCACCTCAGCCCCGGCACCACCGCCTCGGTGGTGGCCGTCGTGGTGGTCATCGTGCTCGCGGCGGTCGGCCAGGCGGTCACCACCCACTTCGGCTGGAAGCTGCGCGGCCACATCGACCGCCGGCCGGCGAAGGCGCTGGACGCCGCCGGCGGCGCGGTGGTCAACGTGATCTCGATGCTGCTGGTGGCCTGGCTGATCGGCTCGGCGCTCGCCGGCACCTCCCTGCCCACGGTCTCCAAGCAGGTCCGCACCTCGGCGATCCTCGGCGGCGTCCAGGACACGCTGCCCTCGGACGCGCCGAACTGGTTCTCCGACTTCTCCAAGGTGCTCGCCCGCAACGGCTTCCCGCAGGTCTTCAACCCCTTCGAGCACGAGCCGATCACCCAGGTCGACACCCCCGATCCGGCGCTGGCCGCCAGCCCGGCCGTGGCCAAGGCCAAGCAGAGCCTGGTCAAGGTGGTCGGCACCGCCACCGCCTGCAGCAAGACGCTGGAGGGCAGCGGCTTCGTGTTCGCGCCGCACCGGGTGATGACCAACGCCCACGTGGTCGGCGGGGTCGACGAGCCCACCGTGCAGATCGGCGGCGTCGGCCAGCTCTACGACGCCACCGTCGTCCGCTACGACTGGCAGCGCGACATCGCGATCCTGGACGTGCCGAAGCTGAACGCCCCCGCGCTCTCCTTCGCGGGCGAGGCGAAGACCAACGACAGCGCGATCGTGGCCGGCTTCCCCGAGAACGGCGCCTTCAACGTCCAGCCGGCCCGTATCCGCGGCCGGATCCAGGCCAACGGCCCGGACATCTACCACCGCGGCCAGGTCGTCCGCGACGTCTACTCGGTGCGCTCGCTGGTCCGCCAGGGCAACAGCGGCGGCCCGCTGCTCACCCCGGACGGCCAGGTCTTCGGCGTGGTCTTCGCCAAGTCGCTGGACAGCGCGGACACCGGGTACGTGCTGACCGCGGCCGAGGTGCGCGAGGACGCCGAGAAGGGCAGCACCGCGGCGACCCGGGTGGACACGCAGGGCTGCGCGCTCTGACGCGGCCGGCCGTCGCTCTCGTGTCGGCCGGCCAGGACCTGCCCGCTCCGATCCGGCCGCTGCGACCCGGCCGCGCGGATTTGGCTGGACCGCCCGACCCGCCCGACCCGCCCGATCCGACCTGGCCGTGGGCCACCGGTGTGTCCGATGTCCGCCGCGTTGTCGGCCCCGGCTGGTAGCGTCGGCCGCGCTCACCCGTTCGGCTCAACCGGGGGCCGTCCCGGGGTGGGCCGAGCGGAGGTCGGCGGCGTCCGATGATGGGTCACTCGCACGCGGTCAGCGGGGCGATGCTGTACGCGGCCTCGGCACCGTTCCTGCCGCCACTGCTGCTCGACACCACCCTGCAGCCGGCGGACATCCTGATGGGCACGGTGCTCTGCGCCGGCGCCGCCCTGCTCCCGGACCTCGACCACCACGACGGGACGATCGCCAACTTCCTCGGTCCGGTCTCCCGGCTGCTCTGCCGCCTGGTGTCCTGGATCTCCGGCGGACACCGGCACGCCACCCACTCGCTGCTGTTCGTCGCGCTGATGGGGGGCGGCACCTGGGCCGGCGTCACCTACCTGGGCCGGAACTTCACCCTGGGCATGACGTTCTTCCTCCTGGCGCTCGCGATCCGCGCCCTGCGGCTGCACCCGCCGGGCGACGGCCCGACGGCGTGGATCACCATCATCGGCCTCGCCGCGCTGGGCACCGCCGGGATGAACAGCTGGATGCCGAACGCCCCCGGCTGGCTGCCGTACGCGGTGGCGCTGGGCGCGCTGGCGCACCTGCTGGGCGACTGCCTGACGAAGAAGGGCGCGCCGCTGCTCTGGCCGCACAAGGAGCGCTACGAGGTGGTGCTGATCAAGCGCAGCGGCAACAGCGTCGAGACGAAGGTGCTGGTGCCGATCATGTCGGTGGCGACCTTCGTGCTGCTCTGGTTCACCGCGGTGTCACCGACGTGGGTGAACTGACCCGGGCGGGCCGACCGCCGCGCCGGTCCGGTCGCTGAACCGGACCGGCCGCGGGGTCGCCGGTCGCTCGGACTGTCGGGTCGGGCCGGGCCGCGCCCGGCCCCGGTTCTCGTTCGCGCCGCCCCGGCGCGGAGGCTCAGCTCTCGCGCCGTAGCCGCGCGCCCACCCAGCGGGCGCGGCGGCCGAGGATGCGCGGGATGCCGAGCTGCCGCTGCGCCGTGCTCCGGCGGCGGTCGGTGCCGTCGTGACCCAGGTCGTCCGCCCAGTCGGGGCGGTGGCCGGACCTCTGCGAGCTGTTGTGGCGTCGGCTGCGCGGAGCGCTGCCGTGATCGGGCATCCAGGTCATACCGCAATGGATGCCCCTGGGTCGGCCGGGATAACCGCCCGGGGTGTCGTCAACATGGCCTATGCGTTTGTCATATGAGCGCAATATGAAGGGAGTTGGGCTCCGCTTCCGTGCCCGGATGCGGAGGCTCTCAGTCCTTGTGGCGGCCGATCCAGTCCAGCAGCTCGGCGGTGAACTGCTCCGGCGCCTCCTCGTGCGGGAAGTGCCCGATCCCGGGCAGCAGCCGCCACCGGTACGGAGCGGCCACGTACTCGCCGCCGCCCAGCGCGGTGTGCGACAGCAGCACCGGGTCGGCGGCGCCCTGGACGTGCAGGGTGGGCGCGGTGATCGGCTTCTTCATCCGGCGGGCGAACTGGATGCCGTCCGGGCGGGCCATCGACCGCAGCAGCCAGCGGTACGGCTCGATCGAGCAGTGCGCGGTGCTGGGGATCTGGATCGCCTGCCGGTACGCGGCCACCGCCGCCCGGTCCAGCTGGTTCGGTCCCGTCCAGGCGTCCAGGTAGCGGCCCACCAGCGCGGCGTCGTCGGCGACCAGGCGGCGTTCCGGTATCCACGGCCGCTGGAAGCCCAGCACGTGCTCGAAGGCGGCCATCTGGCGGCGGTCCGTCAGCAGCGCCCGGCGGAGGTCCCGGGGGTGCGCGGCGGAGACCACGGTGAGGCTCTGGATCACCGACGGCCGCATCACCGCCGCCACCCAGGACAGCGTGCCGCCGGAGGCGTGGCCCACCAGGTGCGCTCGGCGCTCGCCTAGCGAGCGGATCACGCCGGTGATGTCCAGCGCGAGGTTGCCCGGGTCGTAGCCGCGGGGGGTGCGGTCGCTGCCGCCGATGCCCCGCAGGTCCAGCGCGACGGCCCGGTAGCCGGCCTCGGCGAGCGCGGTCAGCTGGTGGCGCCAGGCCCACCAGTACTCGGGCCAGCCGTGCACCAGCAGGACCAGCGGGCCCTCGCCCAGCTCGGCGATGTGGAACCGGGCACCGTTGGCCGCCAGGTCGCGGTGCTTCCACGGACCCGCCTGCCGGACGTCCCAGGGCGCCGCGGGCACGACCCCGGTGGAGCCGTCCTCGCCCGCCCCTGGCGCCTCGACGGCCCCCTCGGCGGCGTCCTGACCGTGGTCGACGCCGTCCTGACCGGGCGTGCGGTCGGGGCCGGAGCTGGCGGACGGCTGCGCGGGCACGGGCTTCTGGTCGAGCGGCATACCGAGAGCGTGTCACATCGGCGCGCCGGGTACGTGCTCGGCACTCGCTCCCGGGGCGTCCCGACCGCACCGGACGGGACCGGAGCGGACCGCACCGGACGCGCCCCGGCCACCGGGCGCGGGGTGGATGAGCGCGAGGTGGCCGGGGGCGTGGGGCGTTTCGGTCGGTGCCTACGGGATGCGGCCGAGGGCCCGGTCGATCTCCTCCTGGGTGGCCGGGCGGGGGCGGGCGTTCTTGAGCACGTCCGCGGTCTTCTGGGCGCCCTCGATGGTGCGGTGCGGCTTCTCGATCCGCTTGAACGAACGCAGCGCCAGCAGCCCGAGCAGCAGCGCCAGCAGCAGGTACGCGCCGGCCACGATCAGGAACGACCAGCCGAGCGACAGGCCCAGGGCGTGGATCCCGTACGCCGCCGCCGCGCTCAGCATCGGCACCGCGGCCAGCGCCACCACGCCGGCGACCGTCAGCGACACACCCCCGGAGACGCCGCGCTTGACGTCCGCGCGGAGCTCCGCTTTCGCGAGCGCGATCTCGTCGTGGACCAGGGCGGACAGGTCGGTGGTGGCCGCCGCGAACAGCTGCCCCACCGAACGCTCGCCCTCGTAGGGCGCCCGGCCGTTGCTGGACGGGTCTGCGGCTCCTGCGGGCATCAGCGGTTCTCCTCTGCGGCTGTGCGGCACGACGCCGCCGGGCGGTGCGGCTCCCGGTCGTTCCGGGGGCCGTCATCGGGGACCGCTCCGGGGATCGGGGCGGCCGGCGGCGTCTGTGGACTGTCGACAGCTCAGAATCATGCCCCTACCGGTCAGTCGCACACCACTCCGGGGCCCCGCCCGGGGTACGTGTCCCGTTCGGGGGGAGCGCGCCCGGCCGTGGCGGGCGCGCTCCGTCGGGCGGGGCGGGCCGCCGGGGGTGATGCCGGGGGCCGCCGCCTTCGGCCGCCCGCCGCCTCGTACCCGCCGGCGGGCCGTCAGCGGGCGGCGCCGGAGCCGGGTCCCGGTCCGGTGCCGCCGGGGCCGCCGGGGTCGCTCTCGGCCGACCGGCGGGCCGCCTCCGCCACCCGGGCCTGCCAGGCCGGATCGTCCTGCTGGTAGACGTCGGGGATGCCGTCGCCGTCCACGTCGCGGTCCTCCTCCTCGCAGAGCTCCCGGTAGTGCCGGTTGCGCAGCTTCAGCAGCACGGTGGCGACCAGCGCGCAGAGCAGCGAGCCCACCAGCACGGCGGCCTTGGAGAGGTCGGCGAGGTCGGCGTCGTCGGGGAAGGCCAACTCGCTGATCAGCAGGGACACGGTGAAGCCGATCCCCGCGAGCACCGAGACCGCGAACATGTCGGCCCACTTGAGCTGCGGATTCAGCTCGGCGCGGGTGAAGCGGGCGGCCAGCCAGGTGCCGCCGAAGATGCCGACGGTCTTGCCGACCAGCAGACCGAGGACGATCCCGAGCGGGGTGGCCTGCGTGAACACGTCGGCGAGCGCCGACCCGGAGATCGCCACCCCGGCCGCGAACAGCGCGAACACGGGGACGGCGAACCCGGCCGAGAGCGGTCGGACGAGGTGCTCGATGTGCTCGCCGGGGGAGTACTTCTCGTCGCCCACCCGGTGGCAGCGCAGGATCAGGCCCATCGCGACGCCCGCCACCGTGGCGTGCACGCCGCTCTCGTGCATCAGCGCCCAGATCACGAAGGCGAGCGGGACGAACAGGTACCAGCCGTGCACACCGCGCCGGTGCAGGAACCAGAACAGGACCAGGCCGGCGAAGGCCAGCCCCAGCGCCCAGAACTTGATGCCGGAGCTGTAGAAGACGGCGATGATCAGGATCGCGATCAGGTCGTCCACCACGGCGAGGGTGAGCAGGAAGGCCCGCAGCGCGGAGGGCAGATGGGTGCCGACCACGGCCAGCACGCCGAGTGCGAAGGCGATGTCGGTCGCGGTCGGGATCGCCCAGCCGCCCGGGTGGCCGCCACTGCCGGAGTTGGCGAGGGCGAAGATGATCGCGGGCAGGGCGACGCCGCAGACCGCGGCTATGACCGGCAGCATCGCGGCACTGGGACTGCGCAGCTCGCCCGCCACGAACTCGCGCTTGAGCTCGATGCCGGCGACGAAGAAGAAGATGGTCAGCAGACCGTCCTTGGCCCAGGAACCCAGGCTGAGGTCCAGGTGGAGCGGCGTGGACGGCCCGATCGTGTAGTCGAGGACGCTCTCGTACGCGGCCGGCCAGACGTTGGCCCAGATCAGTGCGACGACGGCAGCGATCAGCAGCAGCACGCCACCGACGGTCTCGGTGCGCAGGGCGTCGGCTATGTAGGTCCGCTCGGGGAGGGGAAGTCTGCCGAGGAACTGGCGTCGCCGGGTCGGCTCGTTGACGGGCTGCTGGTCGGTCACGCGGGGACCTCCTCGGGCGGGGGAACGGTGTACGGATGCACCTGTGGTGCAGTGCCGACCAGACTTCCCGGCGCGCCCTGTGACGCGACCGATTCCCGGAGGAGATCTTGTTGCGTCTTTGACAGTCTAGCCGGAACCGGAGTGGGATATCCGCATTGTCATAATTCAGGACGTACGCCTTGGTGTCCCGTGCTGCACTCGGCCGCGGCACCCGAATGGAGTCGGCCGCGTGCAGACGGGTGAACGCCTCCCTATCGTCGATCGCAGTGCCACCCGATCGGGTGGCGCGATTCCCCGTTGCCCTCCTGTGGAGACCTGACGATGCCCAGACCGCCCCTCTTACTGGCCCCTGCCGTCCGACCGACCGCTCCGCAGGAGCGCTGACCGGTGAACGGCTCCACGTACGCCCCCGCCGCCGCCGACCCCGTTGTCGCCGCCGCTGCTCCGGCCACCGCCACCGCCACCGCCACCGCCACCGCGACCGCGACCGCCACCGAGCCCGGCCCCGAACTCGGTCGTCTGCTCCGCCCGTTGTTCCGTGCCGCCGCTCCGGGCAGCGGCTCCGCCGTCGTGGTGATCCGCGGCGATGAACGGACCGTCGCCTGCCGCGGCCACTCCGACCGCTCCAGCGAGCGCCCCGTCCGCGCCGACACCCGGTTCGCGCTCGGCTCCGTCACCAAGACCTTCACCGGACTGCTGCTCGCCGAGATGGCCGCCCGCGGCGAGGTCGGCTACGACGACCCGATCGACCGTTACCTCCCCGCCGGCGCCGCGCCCGGGTACCCGCGCGAGCGGCCGATCACCCTGCTCCACCTGGCCACCCACACCTCGGGACTGCCCCGGCTGCCGGTCGGACTGCTGCCGGCGATGGCCCCCCGGTGGTTCACCAGCCCCTACGCCACGTTCGGCCCGGCCCACCTGCTCGGGGCGCTGCCCCGCACCCCGGTCCGCGGTACTCCGGGCACGCAGGTGCGCTACTCGAACCTCGGCTTCGGGCTGCTCGGACTGCTGCTGGCCAACGCGGCCGGGCAGCGCTACGAGGACTTGCTGGAGGCCAGGGTCTGCGGGCCGCTCGGCCTGGTGGACACCTCCTGCGGCCCGGGCCGCGAGGACGCCGCCGGATACCGGCGCGGCCGGCGCGTCCCGTCCTTCCGGCTGCCCGCGCTGCCCGGCGCCTCGGCGCTGCGCTCCACGGCGGACGACATACTCCGCTATCTGCAGGCGCATCTGGCGCTGGACGCCGTCCCGCTGCCCGCCCGGGCCGACGCTTCGGTGCTGCGGACGGCGCTGGGCGAGGTCCGGCGCCCGCGAGTGGATCGGCGGCGGGGAGGGGCACGGATCTGCCTGGGCTGGAACCACCGCTCGGTCCCGACGGCTCCGGAAGCGGGCCGCCCGGCGGCCGAACCGGCCGGCAGCCCGCTGGGCGACGACCCACGTGGCGGTTCGGGCGACGACCTGCGTGACGGTCCGCGCGGCGTCACGGGTGGTGGCGTCGGTGGTGTCGGTGGTGGCGTCGGTGGTGTCGGTGGTGTCGGTGGTGGTGTCGGTGGTGTCGGTGGTGTCGGCGACGGTATCGGTGCCATGGTGGCCGCTGCCTCGGGTGGCACCGACCGGGAGTTCGACGACGAGGTGGTCTACCACGCCGGATTCACCCGGGGGTTCACCACCTTCGTCGGATTCAGCCCGCGTGCGCAGGTGGGGCTGGCGGTGATGGCCGGCACGCTGCCGCTGCGCAGCCGGAGCTTCGCCCAGAGCGCGTACGACACCCTGCGCACGCTGGTCACCGAGCGCCGGTCGCAGGGGGAGTGATCATGCCGAAGCGGATCCGCGCGAAGCGCCGTGAGGTGCGGGGGGTTCCACGCCGCCGGTAGCGGACAGCGGTGCCCCGGGCGGTCACGACCGCCCGGGGCACCGCGTCGTTCGACGGGGTGTCAGCCCTCGCTGCCCGCGGGCGGCAGCTGGGACTGGATCAGGCTCATCACCGAGCTGTCGGCCAGCGTGGTGGTGTCGCCGACCTCGCGGCCCTCGGCGATGTCGCGCAGCAGGCGGCGCATGATCTTGCCGGAGCGGGTCTTCGGCAGCTCGCCGACGACCTTGATCTGCTTCGGCTTGGCGATCGGGCCGAGCGTGCGGCCGACGTGCGCGCGCAGTTCCTCGACCAGTTCGGGGCTGTCGGTGGCGGTGCCGCGCAGGATGACGAAGGCGACGATGGCCTGGCCGGTGGTGGCGTCGGCGGCGCCGACCACGGCGGACTCGGCAACGGCCGGGTGGCCGACCAGGGCCGACTCGACCTCGGTGGTCGAGATGTTGTGGCCGGAGACGAGCATGACGTCGTCGACCCGGCCGAGCAGCCAGATGTCGCCGTCCTCGTCCTTCTTGGCACCGTCACCGGCGAAGTACCGGCCCTGGAAGCGCGACCAGTAGGTGTCGATGTAGCGCTGGTCGTCGCCCCAGATGGTGCGCAGCATGGACGGCCACGGCTCGGTGAGCACCAGGTAGCCGCCGGAGCCGTTGGGGACCTCGTTGGCCTCGTCGTCGACGACGGTGGCGGCGATGCCCGGCAGGGCGCGCTGGGCGGAGCCCGGCTTGGTCTCGGTGACGCCCGGCAGCGGGCTGATCATCATGGCGCCGGTCTCGGTCTGCCACCAGGTGTCCACGATGGGGGCCTTGCCGCCGCCGATGTGCTCGCGGTACCAGACCCACGCCTCGGGGTTGATCGGCTCGCCGACGCTGCCCAGCACCCGCAGCGAGGAGAGGTCGAACTTCGCGGGGATGTCGTCGCCCCACTTCATGAAGGTCCGGATCGCGGTGGGCGCGGTGTAGAGGATGGTCACGCCGTACTTCTGGACGATCTCCCAGAACCGGCCCTGGTGGGGGGTGTCCGGGGTGCCCTCGTAGATGACCTGGGTGGCGCCGTTGGAGAGCGGGCCGTAGACGATGTAGGAGTGTCCGGTGACCCAGCCGATGTCGGCGGTGCACCAGTAGACGTCGGTCTCCGGCTTGAGGTCGAAGACGGCGTGGTGGGTGTAGCTGGCCTGGGTGAGGTAGCCGCCCGAGGTGTGCAGGATGCCCTTGGGCTTCCCGGTGGTGCCCGAGGTGTAGAGGATGAAGAGCGGGTGCTCGGCGTCGTGCGCCTCGGGGGTGTGCTCGGTGGACTGACGCCCGGTGATCTCGTGCCACCAGACGTCGCGGCCCTCGGTCCAGGAGACCTCCTGGCCGGTGCGGCGGATCACCAGGACGTGCTCGACGCCGTCGGCCTTGGTCAGCGCCTCGTCGATGGCGGGCTTGAGCGCGGACGGCTTGCCGCGGCGGTAGCCGCCGTCGGCGGTGATGACCAGCTTGGCCTGGGCGTCCTGGATCCGGGAGGCGACGGCGTCGGCCGAGAAGCCGCCGAAGACCACGGAGTGGGTGGCGCCGATCCGGGCGCAGGCCAGGATCGCGACGACCGCCTCGGCGATCATCGGCAGGTAGATCGCCACCCGGTCGCCCTTGGCGACGCCGAGCTCCAGCAGCGCGTTGGCGGCCTGCGAGACCTCGTCCTTGAGCTGGGCGTAGGTGATCGAGCGGCTGTCGCCGGGCTCGCCCTCGAAGTGGATCGCGACCCGGTCGCCGTTGCCCGCCTCGACGTGACGGTCGACGCAGTTGTACGCGACGTTGAGCTTGCCGTCCGCGAACCACTTGGCGAACGGCGGGTTGGACCAGTCGAGCGTCTCGGTGGGCTCCACGGCCCAGGTGAGGCGGCGGGCCTGCTCGGCCCAGAAGCCCAGGCGGTCCTCGGAGGCCTGCGCGTACGCGGCCGCGGTGACGTTGGCGGCTGCGGCGAGCTCTGCCGGCGGGGCGAAGCGCCGCTCCTCCTTGAGCAGGTTGGCCAGGCTCTCGTTGCTCAACGCGCACTCCTCATCGAGTCATGATCGGGGTCAATCCCGTGCGTGGGGATTGTCCCGTGTGTCCCAGCGCACAGCTCACCAGGCGAAGTGGTCGGTTGACAAGAGGCGCCGGGTAATTGGTGTAGACCTTTGACCGAGAGTCGAACGGCAGGCCGAGGGAGGAGAGCCTCGGTGGCGGTACGGAGAACCGGGCCCGTGCCCCGGCCCGCCCCGGCGGGACACGGGCCCGGCTCTCAGGCGGCCAGCCGGGGGTCGCCCCCGGTGGCGGCTGCCGTGGCGAGGTCCGCGCCGGCGGCGGAGACCTCTTCGATTTCACTCATTCGCCCGGGCGTGTCGCAGGGTGCCGGGCCCGCCGTGCCGCCCAGCGCCTCGACCGGACTGAACCGGCCGCTCTCCCGGTCGAGCACGTAGGCCTGGGCGGTGGCGAAGTCGAAGTACATCCCCACCAGCCGCAGGCTCCCCTCGGTGACCCGGCGCTCCACGGCGGGGTTCGCCATCAGCTGGTCCAGCTGCTGGACCACGTTGGTGATGCAGAGCTGCTCCACCACGTCGGCCGCCGGGCGGGTGGCGAACTCGGCGGGCACGCGGCGCAGCCGGTCGAGCGAGCCGCGGCCGTTGCGCAGCCAGCGGGTGAGCGCGGTCGGCGGCCCGGGGCGGTCGTGGACGCCGTCCAGCAGGGCCTTCATGGCCCCGCAGCCGGAGTGCCCGCAGATCGTGATGGAGCGCACCTCCAGTACCTCGACGGCGTACTGCACCGCGGCGGCCACCGAGTCGTCGGCGGCGCCCGGCTCGAACGGCGCCGGTACGAGGTTGCCCACGTTGCGAACGGTGAACAGGTCGCCCGGCCCACTGTTGGTGATCATGCTGGTGACCAGGCGCGAGTCGGAGCAGGTCAGGAACAGCTGGGAGGGCGTCTGCCCCTCCCGGGCGAGCCGGGCGAGCTCGGGGCGGACCAGCGGAGCGGTGTGCAGCTGGAACACCCGGACGCCGTCCAGGAGCCGGCCGTGCGGATCCTCCTGCTGGTCGATGCAGTGGTGGCCGACCCAGGGCGTCCAGGCGCGGCAGCGGTGCGGGCCGGAGGAACTGCCCGCCCGGACGGTGCCGTCGGGATCGAGGACCTCGTCGTCCTGGCGCCGCGTCACCATGGACACCTGGCCGCCGGCCGCCTGGCGGCCCGTCCGCCAGCTGTGCAGCGTCTCGTACGCGGCGTGGTCCAGGAAGGAGCCGTCGTGGACGACCGCCACGTCGGCGGCGGCGGGGATGCCGGCCAGCGCGCGGCTCAGCCGGGGCACGGCGGTGAAGGTGAGCGGCCCGTGCGTCTGCACCGTGAAGGAGCCGTCGGGGCCGGCCAGGACGTCCACATGGGCGCGGGTCAGGCGGTAGAGCGCGAGCAGGACGGCCGTCGCGGCGCCCAGCGCCACCCCGAGCAGGACGCCGAGCAGCACCACGCCGAGCACGGTGGCGAGGTAGACCGGGAACTCGCGGTGCCGGTGCACCTTGCGGATGTGCGCGAAGCTGACCATCTGCAGACCGACCACCAGCACGAGCGCGGCCAGCGCGGCGAGCGGGATCCGGCGGAGCCCGCCGGTGAGCGCCAGCGCGGCCGCGAGCACCCAGACGCCGTGCAGGATCGAGGACCACCTGGTCTGGGCGCCGGCCCGGACGTTGGCCGTGCTGCGCACCGCGCCGCCGGCGATCGGCAGCCCGCCGAGCAGGCCGCTGATCATGTTGGCGAGGCCCTGGCCCCGCAGCTCGCGGTCGAGGTCCCCGGTGCGGTGGGCCATCCGGTCGATGGCGACGGCGGAGAGCAGCGACTCGACGCTCGCCACGGCGGTGACGGTCAGCACGGCGGCCAGGATCGCGGCGAGCGGCCCGTGCGGCAGGTCGGGGACGAGATCGTGCGGCTCCCAGGCGGGCAGTTCGACCCGGGCGAGCTGCAGTCCGAGGGTCATCGCGAGCGCGGTGGCGGCGCCGACGGCGACCAGCGGGCCCGGCACCTTGGTCAGCCGGGAACCGAACGCCCCGGCCCTGCCGGGGAGTCGGCCGAGCCTGGGCCAGCCGAGCAGGACGGCGGCGGTGACCGTGCCGACGACCAGCGCGGACGGGTGCGGGCCGGCCAACTGGCTCGGCAGCGCGCGCAGATTGGCCAGTGCGGAGCTCTGCGGGGATCCCCCGAGGACGACGTGCAACTGGGCGATGGCGATGGTGAGGCCGACGCCGGCCAGCATGCCGTGCACGATGGCGGGCGAGACGGCGAGCGCCGTCCGGGCCACCCGGCGGACGCCGAGCAGGAGCTGGAGCAGCCCGGCGGCGAGCGTGATGGCGCAGGTGGCCTGCCAGCCGTACTGGGTGATCAGCCCGGCGGTGATCACGGTCAGCGCCGCGGAGGGGCCGCTGACCTGGAGGGGAGTGCCACCGAAGAAGCCGACCACGATACCGCCGACGGCGGCCGCGGCGAGCCCGGCGGTGAGCGGGGCGCCGGTGGCCAGGGCGATGCCGAGGGAGAACGGCACCGCGATCAGGAAGACCACCAGGGAGGCGGAGAGGTCCTGCACCCAGTGACCGCGAGAGGGGCGTCCGGGCGGGGCGTGGTCGTTGGTGTCGGAGGCGATGGGTGCGCTGGAGATGTCGAGGGTCATTGTCTTCCCGTCTGTCCGGGGGAACGAACGCAGTCAGGTCCGGTGGTGAGTCCGGTTGTGGGGGCTCGGGGAGTCGGATCGGCTGTCGTGGGTCGCGACGGTGTGGCGGGATGGCGTGGGGCGCGGCGGGGATTGCGGGTGTCACCGGCCGGGCCGTGGACCATCAAGGGGCCTCGAAGAAGCCGGGGAGGACCGGGCCGCAGAGAGGACCATCAAGACTCGGTAAACCGAGGGTAATGAAAGCTTTGCACAGCGTCATCTCGGGCGGTAGGTCCAACGCCCTCGATTCACCCCATTGGGTGGTGTTCGAACGGATGGAAATCTGCTGGTGGCACCCGTGGCGGCGTCGAACACGCGCAAATGGGCCGTGGCTTCCCCGGAGCGGGGAAGCCACGGCCCATGGGCGGCGGCGGGGCGGGCGTGCGACCGGGAGGCGCTCCGGCGCGGCGTCCGGGGGTGGGCGATCGGCCGTCAGGCGTGGGCGCCGGCCGGGGCGGGCCGCTGGCCGCCGAGCACGAAGGCGCGGTCCACCTGGGTGGCGAGGTCGATGCCGACCTTGGCGTTGGCCCAGCTCTCCGCGTTGCGGAGGTGGAAGAGGACGGCCTGCTCGGTGTAGCGGAGGGCGTCCCGCCGCTCGTGGGCGGCGTCGGCCTCGGCGCGCAGCTGCTCCAGCACGGCGCGGTTGCCCGGTTCCAGGGCGCGCAGCGGAGGCTCGGCGCCGCGCTCCAGCCGGCGCACCCAGTCGGACTGCCCGAAGGTGGTCAGCAGGTCGTCGCCGACCTCGGCGCGCAGGAACTCCAGGTCCTCGGCGCTCTGCACCTTGTTGCCGACCACGCGCAGCCGGACGCCGAAGTCCCGGGCGTAGTCCTTGTACTGGCGGTACACCGAGACGCCCTTGCGGGTCGGCTCGGCCACCAGGAAGGTCAGGTCGAAGCGGGTGAACAGCCCGGAGGCGAACGAGTCCGAGCCCGCCGTCATATCGGTGACCAGGTACTCGTCCCGGCCGTCCACCAGGTGGTTGAGCAGCAGCTCGACCGCGCCGACCTTGGAGTGGTAGCAGGCCACCCCGAGGTCCTCCTCCGTGAAGGCGCCGGTGGCCAGCAGTCGTACGGACCCCTCGTCGAGCGCGATCGGACGGGCGCAGGCCGCGTACACCGGGTTCTCCTCGACGATCCGCAGCAGGCGCGAACCGCGGCCGGGCGGCGTGGTTTTGATCATCTCCTCGGCGGACCGGATCAGCGGATTGTCGCCGCGCAGGTACTCCTTGATCTCCGGCAGGTGGGCGCCGAGCGACGGCAGCTCCGCCGCCTGAGCGTCCGTCAGTCCGAGGGCCGGCCCGAGGTGCTGGTTGATGTCGGCGTCGACGGCGATGACCGGGCGCCCCGCGGCGGCCAAGTGGCGGATGAACAGCGAGGACAGCGTGGTCTTGCCGCTGCCGCCCTTGCCGACGAAGGCGATCTTCAACTGGGACTCCCGCTCTCGCTCTGGGGCCCGATCTCGGGGCCGCCTGCTCGGGGCCTCTGCCGGGCCGCTCCGCGCACCCCTTCCGGGTCGCGTCCGCGCTGCGCCGAGGCCGACGATCTCCTGAATTGGAAATCGTTATCGTCTCCGATAGTGGCCATGCTATCCGTGGTTTCGGGTTCACCGGGGGAGGGAAGTGAGGATTGCCTCTAACGGGTGATGCGGGGTTGCTGTTCCGGGAGGGGGCCCTCGTTCATTACTCTCGGGTAGGTGAGCACAGGAACAGATCCCCTCGCCCCGCTGGCCCAGCTCCCCGGGGTGCCCGACGCGGTGGCCGAGGTGCGCAAGGCCGTCGACCGGCTCTACGGCCACCGGGTGATGCGCCGCCGCGCGGCCGAGGTCACCTCCGAAGCCGCGCTGCGCGGGGCCCGCGCCTCGGCGGCGCTGGCCGGGGCGGACTGGCCGCTGGAGGAGGTCCGGCGCCGCAGCGACTTCAGCGCCGACGAGGAGTCCCGCACCGTCGGCGCCGCGCTGCGGATCGCGGCCGAGGCCGGTCAGCTGCTGAGCATCTGGCGGCACTCGCCGCTCCAGGTGCTGGCCCGGCTGCACCTGCTGGCGGTCGGGGACGCCGACCCCGCGGCTGGTCGGCCGAGGCGGGCCGGGGAGGGTGTGGAAGACCTGTTCCCGCTGGAACTCAAGCCGGTGGAGAGCGTCGAGGTGGAGGCGGCTCCGGCCGGGCCGGCGGTCGAACCGCCACCGGCACCCGGGGCCGAGGAGGTCGCCGCCCGGCTGGACCAGCTCTCCCGGCTGCTGATCGCCCGCGCCGAGGGCCAGGGCGTCGGGACGCCGGCCCTGGTGGTGGCCTCGGTGGTGCACGGGGAGCTGTTGGCGCTGCGTCCGTTCGGCTCGCACAACGGTGTGATCGCGCGTGCCGCGCAGCGGATCGTCCTGATCGCCGAGGGGCTCGACCCGAAGTCGATCTGCCCTGCCGAGGTCGGTTTCGCGGAACTCGGCACGGACACCTACCGGCGCGCGCTGGCCGGCTACCTGGCGGGCACGCCGGACGGCCTGGCGGCCTGGATCGGCCACTGCGGCCGGGCGCTGCGGCTGGGCGTGCGGGAGAGCACGGCGGTCTGCGAGGCGATGCAGCGCGGCATGGTCTGACCGGTCCGGGGGCGCGGTCCGGCCGGGCGCGCGTCCTGGGCCGGACCCGGCGGGGTCGGGCGGCTTCGGCGACGCGGGCGGTTCGGCGGGCGGTGAGAGCAAGGATGCGGCGGCACCCGATCCTGCCTGGGTGCCGCCGCTGGTACAGGTGCCGGGTGACCATGCATGCACCGGAAGTGCCCATCAGACGGGGATCCTGCCCGTTCGTCTGGTGCGGCGGCCCGACAGCGGGTCGGCTGCATGTGGGTGCCCGACTATCTGTACGTGCGGTCCGTGGGGCCTGAACTGCGTTGTCGGTTTGACCTCTTCGGTCCTGTACCGGGTCTCGCGGGCCGTGCTTCCTTTGTATCGCGTTTCGGGGGAAAGGGGAACCCGAATCGAGAAGTCTTCGGCTTTTGCCCGTTCTATCCGAAGGGCCCGGTTAAGTACCTCTTTGGGGGGAGCTGCCTTCGGCAGGCCAAGGGACGGCGCGAGCGGCAGGCGCCCGGCGCAAGGGCCGAGTGTCAGCCCACCCGGTGCGCCGGCCGCCGGCCACGCGCCCTCAGGCTGCCGGACGGCGGCGGCGCGCCACGTACCAGATCACACCTGCGGTCAGTGCCGCGGCGCCGACCGCCACCGCCGTCAGCACCGAGCCGCTGGGGGCGGAGAATTCCGGGAGCCGGCGCCGCAGTTCCACCGGACGGTCGAAGACCAGCACCGGCCACTCGCGGGCCACCGCCTCCTTGCGCAGTGCCCGGTCCGGGTTGACGGCGGACGGGTGGCCCACGGCCTCCAAAAGCGGCAGGTCCGTCGAGGAGTCGCTGTAGGCGTAGCACTGGGCGAGGTCGTACCCCTCGACCTCGGCCAACTCCCGGATGGCGGCGGCCTTGTTCTCGGCATAGGCGTAGTAGTCGATCTCGCCGGTGTACCGGCCGTCCTCGATCTTCAGCCGGGTGGCGATCACGTGGTCCGCGCCGAGCAGTGCGCCGATCGGCTCGACCACCTCGGAGCCGGAGCTGCTGACGATGACCACGTCGCGCCCGGCGGCATGGTGCTGCTCGATCAGCGAGGCGGCCTCGTCGTAGATGATCGGATCGATGAGGTTGTGCAGGGTCTCGGCGACGATCTCGCGGACCTGCTGGACGTTCCAGCCCCGGGTGAGCGCGGAGAGGTACTCGCGCATCTTCTCCATCTGGTCGTGGTCCGCGCCGCCGACCAGGAAGACGAACTGGGCGTAAGCACTGCGCAGGACGGCCCGACGGTTGATCAGACCGCCCTGGTAGAAGGGCCGGCTGAAGGCCAGGGCGCTCGACTTGGCGATGATGGTCTTGTCGAGGTCGAAGAAGGCGGCAGTCCTGGGGCCTGCCGGGCGCGTGCGGTTGACCGGCAGGCCGGTCGCCGCGGGAGTGCCGGGCTCCTCGGCCGCGGTGGCGCCGTCCTGCTCGGCCGCCGCGGAATCCGGGAGGGCGCCGGAGTTCCCGCGATTCCCCTCCGCCGCCTTCCCGTCCGCCGCGGGGTTGTCGCTGCTCTCGACAGCCGCCCCCTTGGTCCCGGTGGCCGCCGACGACTTCGAGGACGCCGCGGTCCCGGTCGTCCCGGCGGACTCCGCGGTCTCGATGGTCTCGGCGATCTCGGCGATCTCGGCAGTCTCGGCAGTCTCGGCGGTGGAGTCCGGGGACTCGTCGGCGTACTCGTCGGCGTTCTCGGTGGTGTCCACGGGAACCGAGGATAGAGGGCGCTGGAAAACAGCCCGCCATTCGGCGTACGCATGGCCGCGCGGGTTTGTGTTTCTGGCCGCTCGGGTACACCATGGAAGTCACGGATCGTTCGCGACCGTGCTAACCCGGTCCGGCTCCTCCCCCCCGAGTCGGGCTGTGGATAGACGACCCCCGCTCTCCCCCCCGGCGGGGGTCGTCGCACGTCCGGGGCCATTTTCAGGGCTTGAACGGCTGCTGCGGAGGATTCCGCGCCCGGCCCGGTGGCGATCTACAAGGGGTGTCGGATCGAGGATGCACCGGTCCGCTCTCATCACTCCCGGTAGTCAGTTGCTCAGGGTTGCCATGAGCTGGCCCTGCCTCTGAAGACGCCCTCGGGACGCTTCGAAGAGCGCGCGAAGAACCCCGGAGCGTGTTCGGGAGGCCTCGGTGGAGGCCGGGTCGATCAGCCTCGGCGTGATGTCCCGACTCTTCTCGGTGAGCCCGTTTCGTCAATTCATTGCTCAATACCCCCCTGTCCGAGTGAACGAAGTTATCCACAGCCCCGAGTTGTCCACAGGGAATCGGAACGGGGCTGACGGAATCCGGATCACCCCCCACCGTGATGCACGGCAGCGGTTGCCGGTCGGGCCCCACGGGGCCGGCCGCGCGGTCGCCCGCCGCGTCCATCCGGATGCGCGCCCGTACCGCTCAGCGCGAGCGGTACGGGCGCCGTAGAGGGGAGACCGTCATGTCGACACCACTCACCGACCACGCCGCCGCGGACGGCCCGGCGACCACCGGCCCGCTCGTCGTCACCGAGGACGACGGCCTGGCCGAGCACCTGCTGCGGCTGTGCGCGGCCGCCGGTACCGAGCCGCAGCTGATCCGGGGTGCCCCGCCGACGCGCGGGCTCTGGGAGAGCACACCGCTCGTACTCGTCGGGGACGACCAGGCCGAGCGCTGTGCCGGGCTCCCCCGCCGCACCGGGGTACTGCTGCTCGGGCTCGACCTGGACGACCCGGGCATCTGGGTCAGGGCCGTCCAACTCGGCGCCGAGCACGTGCTGTTCCTGCCGGACGCCGAGGCCTGGCTGCTCGACCGGATCGCGGACGCCACCGAGGGCATCGGCACCTCGGCGCTCACCGTCGCCGTCCTCGGCGGCCGGGGTGGGGCCGGTGCCTCCACCCTGGCCTGCGCGCTCGCGGTCACGGCCGCCCGCACGGGCCGGCGGACCATACTCGTCGACGGCGATCCGCTGGGCGGAGGGCTCGACATCCTGCTCGGCGGTGAGACGGCCGGCGGCCTGCGCTGGCCCGACCTGGCCGGTTCGCGGGGCCGGGTCAGCGGCGCCGAACTCGCGAAGGCGCTTCCGGTGCTCAAACGGCTGACCTCGCTCTCCTGCCTGTCCTGGGACCGCGGCGACACGCTCGCCGTGCCACCCGAGGCCATGCGCAGCGTGCTGGCCGCCGCCCGGCGCAGGGGCGGACTGGTCGTGGTCGACGTGCCGCGCCGGCTCGACCCGGCCGCCGGTCAGGCGCTGGAGCAGTCCGACCTGGCGCTCCTGGTGGTGCCGGCCGAACTGCGCGCGGTCGCGGCCGCCGACCGGGTCGCGGCATCCGTTCGGATGCGCCTCCACGACGTACGGGCCGTGGTGCGCCCGCTGCGGCCCTTCGGGCTCCCGGCCCACCGGATCGCGCAGGGGCTGCGGCTCCACCTGGCGGGGGAGTTGGAGCCGGAGCACGGGCTGGCCGCCGACGCCGAGCAGGGCGTACCGCCGGGGATCCGTACGGAGGGCCCGCTGGCGCGTTTCTGCGAGACCTTCCTGGACGAGGTGCTGCCGCCCGTGCCGGCGGTGGGCGGAGGTGTGTACTGATGGTTCGTCTCGGAGGTACGGGAAGGGCGAACGCCACCGGGCGGATCCTCGGTGCGCGGGAGCGCCGGCCGCTGCGCAGCGTGGTGACGGCGGCCGGGCCGGCGGAGACCGGCCGGCAGCCCGAGCCGCCCCCCTACGGGCGGACGGCTCGGGAGGAGCGGACGGCGGCGCTGGTCGACGCGGTGCGGCTCAGGTTGGCCGAGTCGGGCGCCGCGCCGACCGCCGGGTCCGTCGCGGCGGTGCTCCGGGCGACCCGGCCGCCGCTCGGCGGCGACGAAGTCCTCGACACCGTGCGCTCGCTGCGCGCCGAGCTGGTGGGTGCGGGCCCGCTGGACCGGCTGCTGTCGGCGCCCGATGTCACGGACGTACTCGTCAACGGGCCGGACGAGGTCTGGGTCGACCGGGGCGGCGGTCTGCGCAGGGCCACCGGTGTCCGCTTCGCCGACGCCGAAGCGGTCCGTCGGCTGGCCCACCGGCTCGCCACGGCGGCCGGGCGCAGGCTCGACGACGCGCGGCCCTGGGTGGACGCCCGCTTGCCGGACGGCACCCGGTTGCACGCGGTGCTGCCGCCGATCGCGGCCGGGTGCACCCACATCTCGCTGCGGGTCTGCCGGCCCCGCCCGTTCACGCTCGACGAGTTGGTGGCCGGTGGCGCGCTTCCCGCCGCCGGGGCCGAACTGCTGGCAGGCATCCTGCGGGCCCGGCTCTCCCTGCTGATCAGCGGCGGAACCGGCACGGGCAAGACCACGCTGCTGGCGGCGTTGCTCGGGCTGGCGGGGCCCGGCGAGCGCATCGTCGTCGTCGAGGACTCCGCCGAGCTGCGACCGGCCCATCCCCATGTGGTCCGGCTGCAGAGCCGGCCGCCCAACCAGGAGGGGCTCGGTGAGCTGACCCTGCGGGATCTGGTCCGCCAGGCGTTGCGGATGCGGCCCGACCGACTGGTGGTGGGGGAGGTGCGCGGAGCCGAAGTGTCCGACCTGCTGGCCGCCTTGAACACCGGACACGAAGGCGGCTGCGGCACTGTGCACGCGAACGCCGCGGCGGACGTCCCGGTCAGGCTGGAGGCGCTCGGCTCGCTCGCGGGGCTGGACCGGGCGGCGCTGCACAGCCAACTCCGGGCCGCGCTGGACGTGGTGGTGCACCTGGTGCGGGAGCCGGCCTCCGGGAGGCGCCGGGTCGCCGAGATCCACACGCTGTCCGGTGACCGCGACGGGCTGGCCGTCACGACTGCGGCGGTGGCGTTCACGGCGGGCGGGGCCACCGTGCCCGGGGCCGGCTGGGACCGGCTTCTGCGGCTGCTCGCGGCCCGCGGGGTGGCGGTGGGCGCGGCGCTCCCGGGAGGACCGTCGTGATCCCGGGGGCGGTCGAGGTGGCGTTCGGCCTGTTGGTCTGCGGCTGCGCGGTGGGTGCGGCCGGGCTGCTGGGGTTGTGGCGCGGCAAGGGCGAACGGCGAAAGGGGTGAGCGGGATGACGAGAGATCAGGTCGAGCTGTGCTGGGTGGCGATGCTCTGTGTGGTGGCCACGGTGGGGTGGAGCGCTCTCCAGCGCCAGGTGGTGGGAGTCAGACGGTCCAGGCTCCTGTTCGTCGGTGGGACGGGTGGGGGAGGGGGTGGGAGCGATGGCGTGCCGATGCCCCGGTGGCGGTGGCCCTGGTCGAGCCCCGAGGCGGTCGGATCCGGTTCGGCCGCGCGGCCGCGACGGCCGGAGTGGCTGACGCCGGAGTTGCTCCTCCTGCCCGGCGGGCTGGGAGTCGCCCAGGTGTCGGCTTCGCCCGTGCCGGTGCTGGCCGCGGGCTTGGCCTTCCTTCCCTTGCGGCGCCGACGGCTGCGTCGCGCGGTGGAGGCGGAGGCCGGTCGGCGGGCCGCCGCAGTGGTGGACCTCTGCGCGGCACTGGCCGGGGAGTTGCGCAGCGGCGCCACGCCCGAGCAGGCGCTCCACCTGGTGACCACGCGTTTCGCCGAGGACGGCGAGGCCCTGCGCCGGATCGGCCTGGAGCCGGTGGCCCGGCTCGCGGCCGGCCGGTACGGCGGAGATGTGCCCGGTGCCTTCGAGTCGCTGGCGGAGTTGCCGGGGGGCCGCGGGGCGACCGCGATCGCCGCCTGCTGGCGCGTCACGTCCGACGGCGGCGCGGGGCTGGCCGCCGGGCTGGACGGGGTCGCCGAGGCACTGCGGGCCGAACGGGCGCTGGCGGAGGAGATCGCGGCCGAGCTGGCCGCGCCGAGGACGACGATCGCCGTCCTGGCGGCGCTGCCCGTCGCCGGGCTGCTGCTCGGCGCGGCGCTCGGGGCCCGGCCGCTGACCGTCCTGCTGCACACTCCGGCCGGGCTCGCCTGCCTGGCGGGCGGAGCGGCGCTGGAGGGGCTCGGCGCGGCCTGGACGGCCCGGATCGTCCGGGCTGCCTCCCGGGGTGCCCTGGAGGGTCCTCTGGGCGGCGGAGGCTCGGCCGCCGGGGCCACGGTCGGGTCCGGGGTCGTGGCCGAGCCCGGAGGCGGCGGCGCAGTCGGCGACCGGTCGGACGGTGGGTGGCGGTGCGGCATCTCCCGTACGCGGGCCCGGCCCGGTCGGCCGAGCGGTTCGTTCCGTGCCGAGGCGGCTTCGGCGTGACGCCCGGTACCGAGCGGCTCGCTCTCCTGGCAGGGCTGGGAGCGGGAGCGCTGCTCCTGCGGCGGTGGTCGAGGGGCCGGACCGGCCGCCGGAGGGCGGTCGCGCTGCTCCGTTCCTGCGGCTTCCGGTCCAGTGCTCGCTCCCGGCCCCGTCGACCGGGCCGGCCCACGGCGCTGGGGCGTCGGCCGACCTTGCCCGGGCGCCCGGCCGACGGGGGAGAGGGCCACCTCCGGAGCGCCGGGTCCGCCGCACCGGGCATCGCCGCACCGGGCATCGCCGCGATGGGGCGTGCGCAACGGGCCGTGGTGGCGGCCTGCGCCGGGGCGGCCATGGCCGCCGTGCTCGGCGGTGGGCCAGGCCTGGGGGCGGGCGTCCTGCTGGCCGTGGGTCTGCACCGGTGGCTGACCAGGGCGCGGTCCCCGGCGGAGCGGCGGTCCGCGTGGGAGGAGGACCAGCTCGCCCGGCAACTCCCGTTCGCCGCAGAGCTGCTCGCGGCATGCCTCGGGTCGGCCGCCTCGCCCGCCGCGGCGGTGGCGGCGGTCGGCCGGAGCGTCGCCGCGCCGATGGGGCCACGACTGGTGACGATCGCGGCCGAACTGGCTCTGGGGGCACCGCCGGAGCTCTGCTGGAGACGATTGGGTGAGGAGCACCCGGCCCTGGCGCCGCTGGCGCGCTGCCTGATCCGGACGAGTCTGAGCGGGACCCCGGCGGCCGGTCCGCTGGTCGGGCTGGCGCAGGCCCGTCGGACCGCCGCCGCCCGCACGGCGCACGCCCGCGTCCGCCGTGCCGGAGTGCTCGCCACGGCGCCGCTGGGGCTCTGCTTCCTCCCCGCGTTCGTACTGATCAGCGTCGTCCCGGTGGTCATGGGGCTCACCGCCGGCTTCGCTCGGTCGATCTGAATCGACGACCTCAAAACCTCCGCTGTCGAACTCGAAGCACCGCCCGGGCCGCGAGTCGGTCCTGAGCGGCAAGGAACCCAAGGAGAGAACCCATGACTGCAGTGATCGCGCACCGGCCCGCCGACAACGGCCGACCGTACCGGCGCCTGCTCGGGGTGTGTCGCCGGCGGAGTCGCTGGGCGGCCGTCCGGATCCGACGCGCAGCTCGCGCCCGGGGCAGGTCGGACGCCGGAATGACCACCGCCGAATACGCCGTGGGCACGGTCGCCGCGTGCGCGCTGGCCGCCGTGCTGTACAAGGTGGTGACCAGCACGGCCATCGTCGAAGCGCTGACCGAGGTCATCACCCGGGCGCTCCATGCGTCGTGACGGCCGGTGGGCCGTCAGCCTGCCCGGGGCATTCGGGGCAGCCAGGGCATTCGGGGCAGCCGGGGCAGCCGGGGTGACCCGGCTCCGTCGCCGGGACGCGGGCTTCGTCACCGCCGAGACGGCGGTGGCGATGCCGGCCCTGGTCCTGCTCGCCGTGATGCTGATCTGGGGAGTGCTCGCGGCGGCCGCGCAGATCCGCTGCGTCGACGCGGCGCGGGTGGGTGCCCGGGCGGCCGCGCGTGGCGAGGTGGACGCTGCCGCGATCGCCCAGGCGGCGGCCCCGCCCGGGGCGGCTGTACGGGTGGCCGTCGAGGCGGACACGGTTCGGGTCACGGTGGACGCGCCCTCGGCGGCCCCGGGCCGGCTCGCCGGCCTGCTCTCGGTACGGCTCGGCGCGGCCGCGGTGGCGGCGCGGGAGGACACCCTGACGGGCGGCGGGGGTGCGGGTCCATGGCCCTCCTGATCCCCGGGGCGGCCGTGATGGGCAGGGTGGCCAGGGCCCGGGGCGCCCGTGCGGCGGTCGGGCGCCCGACCGACGGCGGATCCGCGACGGTCTGGCTGGTCGCGTTCGCGGTGCTCGGCTGCACGACGTTCGCCGCGGTCCTCTCGGTCGGCGCGGTGGTGGGCGCCCGCCACCGCGCCGAGTCCGCCGCCGACCTGGCGGCCCTCGCGGCGGCCGACCGGCTGCTGCTGGACCTGGACGGCGGCTGCGCCCGGGCCGCCGGGATCGCACGGGCACAGGCGGCCGCCCTGGTGTCCTGCACGGTGGACCGGGAGGCGGACACCGTCGAGGTGGTGGCGGAGGTGTCGATCGGCCGCCTTCCGGTGGATCTGCCGATCGGGCCGGCGCGGGCCCGTTCCCGAGCCGGGCCGATCCGTGCCGCGGCTGCTGCTACGGCTGCTGCCGCGGACGAGGGCGTCAGTGCGACGGCAGGCGGCTCATGAGCCTTCGGCGGAGGGCTCGGCCGTCCCGGCCCCGGCCCCCGGGCCGCCGTCGCCCTGAGGCTCGTGAGGCGTCCGGCCCCCGTCCCCGTCCCCGTCCCCGTCTCCGTCCCCGCTCGGGGCCTCGGCCCCGGCCCCGGCCTCGGCCCCGTCGGCCGCCGGTGCTCCGGCGAGCAGGATGTCCAGCAGTCGGACGGCGGCCCCCTTGTCCAGCGGTTCGTTGCCGTTGCCGCACTTGGGCGACTGCACGCAGGACGGGCAGCCGCGTTCGCACTCGCAGGCGGCGATCGCCTCCCGGGTGGCCGTCAGCCACTGGACGGCGCGCTGGAAGCCGCGTTCGGCGAACCCGGCCCCGCCCGGGTGGCCGTCGTAGACGAAGACCGTCGGCAGCTCGGTGTCGGGGTGCAGCGGCACCGAGACACCGCCGATGTCCCAGCGGTCGCAGGTGGCGAAGAGCGGCAGCAGGCCGATGGAGGCGTGTTCGGCGGCGTGGGCGGCCCCGGGCAACTGGTCGAGCGGGATGTCCGCGTCGAGCAGCTGGTCCTCGGTGACGGACCACCAGACCGCCCGGGTCCGCAGGGTCCGGGGCGGCAGGTCGAGTTTGGTCTCGCCCATGATCTCCCCGGTGGAGATCCGTTTGCGGAGGTAGCCGACCACCTGGTTGACGACCTCCACCGAACCGAAGCTGAGCCGGCCCTCGCCCCAGGCGAGGGAGGTGTCGGTGGAGAGCACCGAGATGGAGGTGATGTCCCGGGCGGCCGTCGTGTACGGCGGGTCGGCCGGCTCGACCAGGGCGACGGAGCTCTCCAGGTCGAAGTCCCGGACGAGGTAGCTGCGTCCCCGGTGGATGTGGACGGCCCCGGTGTGGACGGTGGTGTGGGCGGCGGAGGCGTCCACGGTGCCCAGCAGCCGGCCGGTCGGGGCCTCGACGATCTGCACCGGGCTGCCACCGCTGCCACGCAGGTCGACGGCGTCGGCGGCGCGTTCGCGGCGGGTCCAGTACCAGCCGCCACCGCGGCGGCGGAGCAGCCCGCGCCGCTCCAGGACGGGCAGCAGCGGGCCCGCGGAGGGGCCGAACAGGTCCAGGTCGCTGTCCGTGAGTGGGAGTTCGGCGGCCGCCGCGCACAGGTGCGGGGCGAGGACATGCGGATTGTCGGGGTCGAGCACGGTGGCTTCGACGGGCGTGGCGAAGAGCGCCTCCGGGTGGTGCACCAGGTAGGTGTCCAGCGGGTCGTCGCGGGCGATCAGGACGGCCAGGGCGCCCTGGGCCTCGCGCCCGGCCCGCCCGGCCTGCTGCCAGAGCGAGGCCCGGGTGCCGGGGTACCCGGCCATCAGGACGGCGTCCAGACCCGAGATGTCGACGCCCAGTTCGAGAGCGGAGGTGGAGGCGACGCCGAGCAGCCGGCCGGACTGCAGATCGCGTTCGAGGGCCCGGCGCTCGTCGGCGAGGTAGCCGCCGCGGTAGGCGGCGACCCGGTCGGCGAGCGGTCGGCCGAGCTGGTCCTGGGCCTGGAGCGCGACGAGTTCGGCCGCCCGGCGGGAGCGGACGAACACGACGGTGCGGGTCTGCCGTTCGACGAGGTCGGTCAGCAGGTGGGCGGCCTCGGCGGTGGCCGTCCTGCGGACTGGGGCCCCGTGCTCGCCGACGTTCTCGGTGAGCGGCGGTTCCCAGAGCCCGAACACCATCGGACCGCGCGGCGAGGCGTCCTCGGTGACGGCCTCGGCGGGCAGCCCGGTGAGCAGCCGGGCGGTGGCGGCCGGGTCGGCGGTGGTGGCCGAGGCGAGCAGGAAGGTCGGCGAGGAGCCGTACCGGGCACAGATCCGGCGCAGCCGGCGCAGCACCTGGGCGACGTGCGAGCCGAACACGCCCCGGTAGCTGTGGCACTCGTCGACCACCACGTAGCGCAGCGTCTTGAGGAAGGAGGACCAGCGCGCGTGTGCGGGCAGGATGCCGCGGTGCAGCATGTCGGGATTGGTGAGCACGTAGGAGGCGTACTGGCGGACCCACTCGCGTTCCTCGGGCGGCGTGTCGCCGTCGTAGAGGGCGGGCCGGACCCTGGGCGGGGCGAGTTCGGCGGCCCGTCGCCGCTGGTCGGCGGCGAGCGCCTTGGTCGGGGCCAGGTAGAGCGCGGTGGCGCCACGGCCGTTGCGGGCCTCGGTCCCGTCCAGCAGGTCGCTGAGCACCGGCGCCAGATAGCCGAGCGACTTGCCCGAGGCGGTTCCTGTGGCGATCACCACAGTATGGCCGCTTTTGGCCAGGTTCATCGCTTCTGCCTGATGGGCCCAGGGACGTTCCACGCCCAGCTCCCGGGCGGAGGCGACGATCTCGGGTCGGATCGAGTCGGGCCAGGGTGAATAACGTGCTGGTCGGGCGGGAAGGTGCTCCGTATGGGTGAGCCGGTCCGACCGCCCCCGGGTGGTGGACAGGGTCGTGAGCAGTGCCTCGGGCAGGCTGTGACGGGGCGGCATGAGGACCCAGTGTGTCACCGGCGTGACGGAGAATCGTCGTAAGCCATCGTGCGGTCATGGTCGCAGGTGGTTGAATGTGGCCGTGACGGCCGTACGGCCGGGGGTCGCAGCGCTGAGGCTCGCCACGCGTGATGGGGCGCGTCCGGGGTACGCGACCATGCGGTGACGGCCGTCCGGCCGAAGATCGCAATGACGTAGCAAGGCAAGGTGCTGGAGGTTCCGTGGACCTGTCCCTGTCGACCCGTACAGTCGGCGATCGCACGGTCGTCGAGGTTGGCGGCGAGATCGATGTGTACACCGCCCCGAAGCTGCGTGAGCAGTTGGTCGAGCTCGTCAACGACGGCAACTACCACCTCGTCGTCGACATGGAGGGCGTGGACTTCCTCGACTCGACCGGTCTGGGCGTGCTGGTGGGCGGTCTGAAGCGAGTGCGGGCCCATGAGGGTTCGCTGCGCCTGGTGTGCAACCAGGAGCGCATTCTGAAGATCTTCCGTATCACCGGCCTGACCAAGGTCTTCCCGATCCACACCTCGGTGGACGACGCGGTCAACTCGACCGACTGACCAGGCCGGGCCGGCCTCGTGTCGACCCGTCCGATCCACGTGTCCGGCGTGCCGGGGCCCCTGTGGCCCCGGCCCGTCCGGCCCGCCCCGGAGCCGGTGGGACCGGTTCGCAGGGGCCCGCATGCCCGGCCCCGGCCGGACACCCCGAGGGGGAGAGATGGCAACCGTCGAACTTCGATTCAGCGCGCTTCCCGAGCATGTCCGTACGGCCCGGCTGGTCGCCGCGGCTGTGGCAAGACGAGCCGGGGTCGACGAGTCGGTGCTCGACGAAGTCCGGCTCGCCGTGGGTGAGGCGTGCTCCCGTGCGGTCGGCCTGCACCAGCGCGGTGGCATCACCGGTGCGGTCCGGGTCGCTCTCACGGACCAGGAGAAGCGTTTCCTCATCGAGGTCGAGGACGAGGCGGGCCCCGCCACCGTGCCGGCCCCGGGTGCTGCCGAAGGCGATCCGGACGAGGACACCCTGGGTCTCGCCGTGATCACCGGACTGGTGGAGGAGCTGGAGGTCACCAGCGGAGCGAGCGGTGGCCTGATCCGGATGAGCTGGCCGGTCTCGGTCGACGCGATGGCGCTCTGACCGGCGACTGCCGACGGCCGACCGGCCTTTCCCGTCCGGCCGGTTCCTGCTGCCCGCCGACTACGGCGGTGGCCGCTCTCGTCGTGGTCACTCGCGCGCCGTTGCGGCCGCGCCGCCGTCGTGACGGCCGAGCGGTTGCCGCACACGTCCCTCGCGCCACACCACGGCCGCAGCCGGGGAGTCCACCTGGCGGGAGCGCATTGACAAGTTGTTGAATCCAGCGGTTCCCTGCTCTCGGCACGACCGGCCCCGATCGGTGATCGGGTCTGTCGTAGAAGAGGGAACCCATGCGGATTCGCATCCTGTGGCCCGCCGGTCAGGCGCTCGCCACGCTCACGGCCACCCCCACCGCCCAGGCGCTCTGGGGTGCGTTGCCGATCAGCTCGTCGGCCAGTACCTGGGGCGAGGAGGTGTACTTCGGGACGCCGGTCAGCGTGCCCAGGGAGGACGACGCCCGGCAGGTCGTCGAGCCGGGCACCGTGGCGTTCTGGACGGACGGTGACAGCCTCGCGCTGCCCTTCGGGCCGACGCCGATCTCCCGGGACGGCGAGTGCCGGCTGGCCAGCCCCTGCAACATCCTCGGCTCCCTGGACGGGGATCCCGAAGTGCTGCGCACCGTCCGCCCGAACGACCCGGTCAGGGTCGAGCGGGCCTGAACCCGGTCGGCCTGAGTCCATATCCCGGGCCAGGTACGCCTCCCGCCGTGAGGGACCTCCCGGAGGCCGGGGAAGGCCGTCCGGAGGAGGGGAGCGACCGATCCAGGCTGGGGGAGACCGGTCGGAGCCGGTACGGGCGGGAACCAGGGGCCGGGTGGCGGCCGTGTAGGTTCGCAGTTCGACGACCGAAACCGAAAGGGCTTCTCCCGGTGAACAAGCGACTGCTGGCCGTACCCGCGCTCGGCGCGCTGCTGGCGTTCGGCGCCGTCGGCTGCGGCGACGACAACAGCAAGCAGCTGGAGTCCTGGGCGGCGAACGTCTGCGGCGCGGCCAAGGACCCGATCGCCCAGGCGCAGACCGCTCTGGCGGACACCGGCCAGGTGAAGACCGGTGAGGCCCCGGCCGATCTGCAGAAGCGCCTCTCCGCCGACATCGGGCGGCTGGCCAAGACCAACCAGGAGATCGCCGCCGCCATCGACTCCGCCGGTGCGCCCAAGGTCGACGAGGGCGGGAACCTCCAGAAGGACACCGTCTCCGAGCTCAACAAGGCGGCCGACCTGTACCTCGACGTCCAGAAGAAGCTGGACGCGCTGCCCAACGACGAACAGGCGAAGTTCGCCGACGGGCTGCGCAGCGTCGCCGACCAGGTGCAGAAGCTGGCCTCGCTCTCCACCCAGGCACAGGCCAAGCTGCAGCGCGGCGACCTCGGTGCCGCGATGGCCAAGCAGGAGGGCTGCAAGCCGGGCTCGGCCGCCGCGGCGCCCACCGCCGGAGCGAGCGGGACGCCGACGGCCGGTGGCAGCACCGGCACCCCCGCGCCCGGCGCGACCGACGGCGCGAGCCCGGCGGGCAGCCAGGCCGCGACGGACCCGGCGGCGACCTCGGCCCCGCCCGCCCCCGCCGCGTCCAGCCCCGCGCCCTCGGCGAGCTGACCCGACCGGTCCGGAGCCGACCCCGTCCGGAGCCGACCCCGTCCGGAGCCTCGTCCCCGTCCGGAGCCGACCCCGTCCGGAGCCTCGTCCCCGTCCGGAGCCGGTCCCGCCCGGCCGTGCCCGGCGCGGGCGGGTCGGCGGCCTGGCCCCGGCGCGGGCGGCCCCGGCGGGGAAGCGGGCCCGGCGGCCGGGGGGACAATGGCGGGGTGATCAGTAGCCCCGTTCTCGACCCGACCCGCCTCCCCAAGTTCCGTGAGGCGCTGCTCGCCGCCGCGTACACCGCCGACGGCTGCCTCGACCTGCTCGGGCCCACCGGCTACGCGGCGCTGGCGCGCAGCGAGGCCGTCCCGGCGCTGCGCGCCACCCGTGGCGGCAGCCCGCTGGAGACGCTGGTGCGGCTGTTCCTACTGCAGCAGCCCGTGCCGTACAAGGCGGCCGCCGCCGCGCTGCCGGTCGAGGACTGTCTGACCGACGGCTGGCTGCGCGCGGACGGGGACCAGGTGCGCGCCACCGTGGACGTCCGCCCGTACGCCAACGAGGTCTCCGGTCTTCCCAGTTCGGACGCCTGGGTGGTCTCCGACCTGGGCTGCGCGGTCGGCGGGGCGGGCGGGATCGGCTCCGGCGAGACCGCGCACGGCGTGGCCCGCAAGGACCTGGTGCTCGGGGTGGGGGGCGCCTCCACGACGCTGGCCAACATCACCGTGCGCCGCCCGGTCCGGGCCGCCCTGGACCTCGGCTCGGGCTCCGGGGTGCAGGCCCTGCACGCCGCCCGGCACGCGCAGCGGGTCACCGCCACCGACCTCAATCCGCGTGCGCTGCGGTTCACCGAACTGACGCTCGCGCTCTCCGGCTTCGACAACACCGACGCCGCCGCCGGCAGCCTCTTCGAGCCGGTCGGGGAGCGGAAGTTCGACCTGATCGTCTCCAACCCGCCGTTCGTGATCTCGCCCACCGGCCGCTTCACCTACCGCGACGGCGGCATGGCCGGCGACGACCTCTGCCGCAGCCTGGTCCGCTCCGCCGCCGCGCACCTGGAGCCGGGCGGCTACTGCCAGTTGCTCGCCAACTGGCAGCACGTCAAGGGCGAGGACTGGCACGACCGGCTGGCCGGCTGGGTGGCGGGCACCGGCCTGGACGCCTGGGTCGTCCAGCGGGAGGTCCAGGACGTCGCCCAGTACGCCGAGTTGTGGCTGCGTGACGGCGGTGACCACCGCGGCGCCGGCGGTGACTACCAGGCCCGGTACGGCGAGTGGCTGGACGCCTTCGAGGCGGGCCGGGTCGAGGGCATCGGCTTCGGCTGGATCACGCTGCGGGCGAGCGGCGCCGAGCGGCCGACCGTCCGGGTGGAGGAGTGGCCGCACCCGGTCGAGCAGCCGCTCGGCCCGCACATCGAGGAGTGGTTCGACCGGCAGGACTACCTGCGCACGCACGACGACGCGGGGCTGCTCGCGGCCCGGTACGTGCTGGCCGACGAGGTGGTCCAGGAGCAGGTCGGCGCACCCGGGGCGGAGGACCCGGAGCACGTGATCCTGCGCCACAACCGCGGCATGCGGCGGGCCACCAAGGTGGACACGGTGGGAGCCGGGTTCGCCGGGGTCTGCGACGGGACGCTGTCGGCCGGCGAGATCGTGGACGCCATCGCGCAACTGCTCGGCGAGGACCGGGTGGTCCTGCGGGACCGGGTGCCGGAGTCGTTGCGGCTCCTCACCGAGCAGGGGTTCATCCGACCGGTCGAGTAACGGCCCCGGAGCTGCCCCGCGGGCCCCTCGCCCCGCGGGCCCCTCGCCCCGCGGGCCCGCTGCCCTGCGGGCCGGCCACCCTGCGGGTCCGCCACCCTGCGGGTCCGCCGCCCCCGGCGCCCGGTCGGCCGCCCACCCGCGGCCGACACCCGGTGTCCCTCCGCCACCCGCCGGTGCCCTCGTTCGTTCGGCTCGCGTCGAAGCCCGAAGGCGGCCCCGCCGCGACCTGCCGTGGCTCGAAACGGCCTGCCGTGACCCGGTACGGCCCGGCGCGGTCCGACGGCCCGCCACGGCTCGGCGCGGCACGACCCGATTCGGTCCGAACGGGCCGGGTCGGGCTCCTGCCGGTTCATCTCCCGGTGCCTCCTGGTTCGCCCGCCGGTCGCTGAACGGCTGTCCCGCGTTGGCCCCGGACTGTGAAGCTCTGTCCACAGGCTGTGGACAGAGCTGGGGGCAAGGGGTGGACACGACGACGGCCACGGCGGGCGGCGCGGTGCTCGCGCTCTTCGGCGGCGCACTGCTGCTCTGGTGCGCGTCCGAAGTGCGCCTTCGCCACCTGGTGCGGCGCCGTGGCGTGCCGGCGGTGGCCACGGTGGTCGCCGAGGCCGACGCCCACGGTGAGCTGGACAGCGCACCGCTGCTCTCCTTCTCCGCACCGGCCGTGACGGGCGCCGCCGGCCCGGGGCGATGCGCCGAGCTGGTGATCACCCGCCCGCGCGGCCACACCCCGCTGCGCCGGCCGGCCCGCTTCGCGCCCGGGGCGTCCGTCCGTATCTCCTACGATCCTCGGCGGCCGAGCCGCGCGGTCCTGGCGGCGACGGAAACCGGCCGGGCGGCGGTGGCCGATCTGCTCTGGACCTCGCTCGGCACCGGCTGCGTGGCCGCGGGGGCGGTACTGATCGCCGCCGGCCTCGCGGGCTGAGCCCCGTCCCACCGCCGCTCCGCCCGCCGCGCGGTGTCGATTTTCCGTTGACAGATTTCGAAATCCGTCATTCCATCCTTCGAAACCCGCCGAAGCCCCCCTCCACGGGGCGCGATCCTCCATCATCGGGTTACCGTTCGAGTGGCGTCGGTCGGCCTTGCCGGTGAAAAAGCAGGATCCTTCCGTTTGACAAGGGTGGCCGGGGTACGGTCACACTCCGCTGGTGGGGTCGTCGTGCAGCGGCGCCCCCGGGACGGTGGAGGGGTCGGGCGGAGCGCAGCCTGTGCTGCCGGCGCCGACCAGCTCACGTAACGACCGGGAGAGAAGAGCGAAGGTGTCCCCGAGCAGCGAGACCGCGCACGGACAGCGACTCGTCATTGTCGAGTCGCCGGCCAAGGCGAAGACGATCAAGGGCTACCTTGGCCCCGGCTACATCGTCGAGGCGAGCGTCGGGCACATCCGGGACCTGCCCAGCACAGCGGCCGAGGTCCCGGACAAGTACACCGGCGAGGTGCGCCGCCTCGGCGTCGATGTCGACCACGACTTCGCGCCCATCTACGTGGTGAACGCGGACAAGAAGTCGCAGGTCAGCAAGTTGAAGTCGCTGCTGGCCGAGTCCGACGAACTCTTCCTCGCCACCGATGAGGACCGCGAGGGCGAGGCCATCGCGTGGCACCTCCAGCAGGTCCTGAAGCCCAAGGTGCCGGTGCACCGGATGGTGTTCCACGAGATCACCAAGACCGCGATCCAGGAGGCGGTGGCCAACCCGCGCGAGCTGAACCAGCGCCTGGTCGACGCCCAGGAGACCCGCCGCATCCTCGACCGCCTCTACGGCTTCGAGGTCTCGCCGGTGCTCTGGAAGAAGGTCATGCCGAAGCTGTCGGCCGGCCGCGTCCAGTCCGTCGCGACCCGCCTGGTGGTCGAGCGGGAGCGCGAGCGGATCGCCTTCCGCAGCGCCTCCTACTGGGACCTGGTCGCCACCTTCGGCACCGGCCGCACCCCGGCCGACGCCGCCAACCCGGAGACCTTCGGCGCCCGGCTCTCGGCCGTCGACGGCAAGCGGATCGCCAGCGGCCGCGACTTCGGTTCGGACGGCCGGCTGAAGGCCGGCAGCGTCAACACCCTGCACCTGGACGAGCAGGCCGCCCGCGCGCTGGCCGCCGCCCTGGAGCAGACCTCGTTCGGTGTCCGCAGCGTCGAGTCCAAGCCGTACCGTCGCTCGCCGTACGCGCCGTTCCGCACCACCACGCTCCAGCAGGAGGCCAGCCGCAAGCTGGGCTTCGGTGCCAAGCGGACCATGCAGGTGGCCCAGAAGCTGTACGAGAACGGCTTCATCACCTATATGCGTACCGACTCCACCACGCTGTCGGAGACCGCGATCTCGGCCGCCCGGGCGCAGGTCACCCAGCTCTACGGGGCCGACTACCTGCCGGACGCGCCGCGCACGTACGCCAGCAAGGTCAAGAACGCCCAGGAGGCGCACGAGGCCGTCCGCCCCTCCGGCGACCGCTTCCGCACCCCGGCCGAGACCGGCCTGAGCGGCGACGACTTCCGGCTCTACGAGCTGATCTGGATGCGCACCGTCGCCTCCCAGATGAAGGACGCGGTCGGCCAGTCGGTGACCGTGAAGGTCGGCGGCCGCTCCGCGGACGGCCGGGACGCCGAGTTCTCCGCCTCGGGCAAGATCATCACCTTCCACGGCTTCCTCAAGGCCTACGTCGAGGGCGCCGACGACCCGAACGCCGAGCTGGACGACCGCGAGCGCCGGCTGCCGCAGGTGACCGAGGGCGACCCGCTGTCCGCCGAGCAGCTCACCCCGGAGGGCCACGCCACCAAGCCGCCGGCCCGCTACACCGAGGCCTCGCTGGTCAAGGAGCTGGAGGACCGGGAGATCGGCCGCCCGTCCACCTACGCCTCGATCATCGACACCATCATCGGGCGCCGCTACGTCTTCAAGAAGGGGACGGCGCTGGTGCCGTCGTTCCTCTCCTTCGCCGTGGTGAACCTGCTGGAGAAGCACTTCGGCCGGCTGGTCGACTACGACTTCACCGCGCGGATGGAGGACGACCTCGACCGCATCGCCGCGGGCGAGGCGCAGTCCGTGCCGTGGCTGAAGCGCTTCTACTTCGGTGAGGGCGAGGGCCACGCCACCGGCGGCGCCGCCGAGGCGGGCAACGGCGACGGCGACCACCTGGGCGGTCTGAAGGAACTGGTCACCGACCTCGGCGCGATCGACGCCCGGGAGATCAGCTCGTTCCGGATCAGCGACGACCTGACCCTGCGGGTCGGCCGCTACGGCCCGTACGTCGAGCGCGCCTCCACCGTGGAGGGCGAGCCCGGCCGGCGCGCCGACATCCCGGACGAGCTGCCGCCGGACGAGCTCACCGTCGAGCTGGCCGAGGAGCTGCTGGCCAAGCCCAGCGGTGACTTCGAGCTCGGCCAGGACCCGGTCAGCGGCAACCAGCTGGTCGCCAAGGACGGCCGGTACGGCCCCTACGTGACCGAGATCCTGCCCGAGGGCACGCCGAAGACCGGCAAGAACGCCGTGAAGCCGCGGACCGCGTCGCTGCTCCAGTCGATGTCGCTGGACACCGTCACGCTCGACGACGCGCTGAAGCTGCTGTCCCTGCCGCGCGTGGTCGGTGTCGATGAGGAGGGCGTGGAGATCACCGCGCAGAACGGCCGCTACGGGCCGTACCTCAAGCGCGGCACCGACTCCCGCTCGCTCACCAGCGAGGAGCAGATGTTCACGGTCACCCTGGAGGAGGCCCTGGCCATCTACGCCCAGCCCAAGCAGCGCGGCCGGGCCGCGGCCGCGCCGCCGCTCAAGGAGCTGGGCACCGACCCGGTCAGCGAGCGTCCGGTGGTGGTCAAGGACGGCCGGTTCGGTCCGTACGTCACCGACGGCGAGACCAACGCGACGCTGCGCAAGGACGACGAGGTCGAGACCATCACTCCCGAGCGCGGCTACGAGCTGCTGGCGGAGAAGCGGGCCCGCGGGCCGGTGAAGAAGACGGCCAAGAAGGCCCCGGCGAAGAAGGCGGCGGCCAAGAAGACCGCCACCAAGAAGACCACCACCACCAAGACGGCCGCGGCCAAGACCACGGCCAAGAAGACGACGACCAAGGCCGCCGCGAAGAAGACGGCGACCAAGAAGGCCGCCGCGAGCAAGACCGCCGCCGTCGACGAGGGCTGACCCTCCACCAGCGGCACCGGGCCCGCGCCCTCTTCGGAGGCGCGGGCCCGAGGTCTGTGGACGACCGGTGCGCGGCACGGCGCGCGAGCACCTCCGGCGCGGGGTGGCGAGCGTGTGCGCGGCGCGTCACAACCCTGCAATGACGGGCATCCGGAAGCCCGCACCCCTCTTTTCCGACCGGTGCCGACCGCTACGCTGACCGTATGACGAGCGAGGAGCAGCCCACCCCCGGCACCGGCGGTGCCGCCAGAGCCGGCACGCCCGACCTGCCGGAGGTCGCGCCCGCCGGAACCCCCGGAGAGCGCGCCCGGGCACTGTTGCGGCTGCGCCCCTACCGCCGCCTCTGGACCACCCAGCTGATCGGCGGCACCGCCGACCGGCTCGGGCTGCTGGTGCTGCTCGCGCTGACGGTGATCGCGGCCGCCCTCGGCGGGCAGTTCGGCGACCTGCCGCGCAGCCTCGCCTTCGCCGTCGCCGCGGTCTTCGCGGCCCGGCTGGCCGCCACCCTGCTGGTCGGCGCCGCCCTGCTCGGCCCGGTGCACGGGCTGCTCAGCGGCCGCCTGGACCGGCGCTGGACGCTGCTCGGCGCCGACGCGCTGCGGGCCGTGCTGATCGGCGTCGCGCCCTGGTGGATCGTCTGGCTGGGCTCCGACTCCGGGCCCTCCGGCGCCGCGACCTACGTACTGCTCGCCACCGTCTTCGTGACCGGTGCGGCCGAGCGGGTCTGGGCTATCGCCAAGGGCGCCGCCGTACCCGGCCTGCTGCCGCCGGCCAACCCCTTCGCGCCCCCCGGGGAGCAGCGTCCGTCCGCGGCCAACCTGGAGAGCGTGCGGACGCTGGACCGCCGCACCGGCTGGGCCACCGTGCCGCTCGCGGCAGCCGCGCTGGTCGCGCTCACCCTGGTCAACAACGTCTTCGCGGCCCTCGGCTCGGACTGGCTGCGCGTCCACCAGACCACCTTCGCGGCGCTCGGCGCGGCCGCCCTGTTCACGGTCTCGGCCGTCCGGGCGTACCTCCAGCAGCTGCCCGGCGGTCCGACGGTGGCCCCTCCGCACTCCCCGCTGCGGAGCCTGCGCGCGCCGACCGACGCCACGCCCGGTCCCGCGCTGAGCAAGGGCCGCACCGGCGCCGCCCCCTACTTCACCTTCTCGGTCGCCGCCGCCTTCGCCTCGATGGCGGGCGTCGCGGCGCTCGCGCTGCTGACCGCCGCCGAGCACCGGGCCGGGCCGATCGGCTACGGCCTGCTGGTGCTCGCCGCCGTCGGCACCCCGGCGCTCGGCTCCCGGCTCACCCGGGCCACCCTGCCCGCGCTCTCCCGCCGCCGGCTGCTCGCACTGGCGCTGCTGACCGAGGGCGTCGCGCTGATCCTGGCCGGTCTGGTGCTGGACTTCGTCCTGGTGCTGCTGCTGACCGTGCTGGCCGGCCTGGCCGCCGGGATCGTCGTCTCGGCCGGGCGCTCGCTGCTCGCCCAGGAGGTCGAGGAGGCGCGGCTCCCGACGGTCGACGAGCACCTGTACGCGGTGCTGCGGGCCGTGGTGGGCGGCGCGCTGATCGTCGTCCCGCTGATCGCCGCTGCCTACGGCGAGGTCGAGTACGGCACGGTCGAGCCCGGCTCGTTCACCTTCATCCACGGCGGCGCGGCCCTCGCGGTGGCCACCGCCGGGCTGCTGACGCTGGTGCTCGCGGCCGTCGTGCTGCTCAAGACCGACGACCGGCGGGGCACCGCCCCGTTCGGCCGGGACCTCGTCGACGCCGTGCGCGGCGCCGCCGGGCCGGCCCCGCACCGCACCACCGGTACCGGCTTCTTCATCGCCCTGGAGGGCGGCGACGGCGCCGGCAAGTCCACCCAGGCCCAGGCGCTCGCCGAGTGGATCCGGGGCAAGGGCCACGAGGTGGTGCTCACCCGTGAGCCCGGCGGCAGCCCGGTCGGGCAGCGGCTGCGCGGCCTCGTCCTGGACGTCGGCAACACCGGTCTGTCGCACCGCGCCGAGGCGCTGATCTACGCCGCCGACCGGGCCGAGCACGTCGAGAACGTCATCCGCCCGGCGCTGGCCCGCGGCGCGGTGGTCATCACCGACCGCTACATGGACTCCTCGATCGCCTACCAGGGCGCCGGGCGCGACCTGGCCGCCGCCGAGGTGGCCCGGATCTCGCGCTGGGCGACCGGCGGGCTGGTGCCCGACCTGACCGTCGTCCTCGACGTCGACCCGACCAGGGCCCGGGAGCGGTTCACCGAGGCGCTGGACCGGCTGGAGTCCGAGCCGACCGAGTTCCACCAGCGGGTCCGGTCCGGCTTCCTCTCGCTGGCCGCCGCCGACCCGGCCCGGTACCTGGTCGTGGACGGCAGCCAGCAGCCCGGCTTCGTCACCACCGCGATCCGCCACCGGCTCGACCGCGAGCTGCCGCTCTCCGAGCAGGAGAAGGCCGCCCGGGCCGAGCAGGAGCGGCTTGCCCGCGAGGAGGCCGAGCGCCGCGCCGCCGAGGAGGCCCGCCGGCGCGCGGCCGAGGCGGAGGCCGAGCGCAAGCGGTTGGAGCTGCTGGAGCAGCTCCGCGCCGAACAGGCGGAGAAGGAGCGGCTGGCCAAGGAGGAGGCCGAGCGGGTCGCCGCCGAGGCGGCGCGCAAGGCGGCCGAGGAGGCCCGGCGCAAGGCGGAGGAGGAAGCCCGCCGGCGGGCCGAGGAGGAGGCCAGGCAGCGTGCGGCCGAGGAGGCCCGGCTCGCCGCCGAGGCCGCCGAGCGTCGGCGGCTCGCCGAGGAGGCGGCCGCCCAGGCGGAGCTCCAGCGGCAGCGTGAGCTGCAGCGCGAGGAGCAGCGCCGGCGCGCGGAGGAGGCGCTGCAGCGGGCCGAGGAGGCCCGGCTGGCGCAGGCCGCCGCGCTCGCCGCGGCCGCTGCCGCCGCCGAGAGCGCGGCGGACCGGGCGGACCGGCCCGCTCCGCCGGCCGACGACGTGACCACCGAGCTGCGGATCGTGCCGGAGCCCGAGGACGCGACCCAGGAGATCTCCGAGCGGGACCGCCGGGCGGCCGTCCGGGCGGCCGAGGCGGCCGGCGCCGCGGGAGCCGGTGACGCTCCGGCGTCCCGGGCTCCGGAGGCCGACGCGACGGCGAAGCTGCCGGTCGTCCCCACCGCTCCGGCGGACGAGACGGCGGTGCTGCCCCGAGTCCCTTCGGCGGACCCCGACCGCTCGGGTGCCGGGCGGCGCGACCACGCCGACCGGACGGAGGTGCTGCCGCGGGTGGAGCCGACCCGTCCGGCGGACCGGACGGAGGTGCTGCCGCGGGTGGAGCCGACCCGTCCGGCGGACCGGACCGAGGTGCTGCCGCGGGTCGAGCCGACCCGTCCGGCCGGCCCGGCCGGGCGGGAGACGCCGGTCGACAGCACCCGCGAGCTCCCGGCGGTGGAGGAGCAGCCCGCCGCCGAACCGCGCCCCCGGCCCTCCTGGGCCGAGGAGACGCCGATGGACGACCTGCCGAGCCTCACCGACACCCTGCTGGGCTCGCGCGACGAGTGGGCCCGCTGGGAGCAGGGCGGCCCCGCCGACCCGGCGCCGCAGGACCCGCGCGGTGGCGCGGCCGCTCCTCCGGCCGGCCCCGGCGGGCCGGAGAGCCGTGGCAGGACGGACGCCCAAGGCGGGTCGGACGACCGGGGCGACCGCAAGGGCAAGGGCCGGCGCTGGGGGCGCCGGAGCTGACCCGGTCCCGGCCCGCGCGGTCCCACTTGGTCCACGCGGTCCACATGGCCCACGCGGCCCACTCGGCCTGGTGGGCCGACTGGGCAGGGGCGGGGCAGGGGCGGGGCAGGGGCCTGAGGGACGGTGGGCGGTGCGGCCGGGGCGGTGCTCCGGCGGCACCGCCCACCGTCGTACCGGCCACGTATGCTCGACTCCGGGAAACCGTGCCCGGAGCGCCGTCCGCCGCCCGGGTGACGGGCGCCGGCGCAGTCCGTACCGAGCTTGGGAGCAGCAGTGGCCGTCTGGGACGACCTGGTGGGCCAGGAGCGGGTGGTCGAGCAGCTGAGCGCCGCGGCCCGGGCGGCGTGGGCGACGGCCGCCGCCGGCCGCGGGGCCGCGCCGGAGCCGGGCGGCAACGCCTCGCTGATGACGCACGCCTGGCTGTTCACCGGCCCCCCCGGAGCCGGCCAGATCACCGCGGCCCGCGCCTTCGCCGCCGCCCTCCAGTGCACCAGCCCGGATCTCGCGCTCGGCGGTACGCCGGGCTGCGGGTTCTGCGACGGCTGCCACACCGTGCTCGCGGGCAGCCACGCGGATGTGAAGTACGTGCGCACCGACGGCCTGTCGATCGGCGTCGGCGACATGCGCGCCCTCGTGCTGCGGGCGTCCAGCTACCCGACCGGCGGCCGCTGGTCGGTGATCCTGGTCGACGCCGCCCACCGGCTCACCGAGGCCGCCGCCAACGCCCTGCTCAAGGGGGTGGAGGAGCCCTCCCCGCGCACCGTCTGGCTGCTCTGCGCGCCCTCCGTGCAGGACGTCCTGCCCACCATCCGCTCGCGCTGCCGCCTGCTGGTGCTGCGCCAGCCCGCCGCCGAGGCCGTCGCCGACATGCTGGTGAACCGCGACGGTGTCGACCCCACGACGGCCCGGATGGCCGCGCTCGCCGGCCAGGGGGACATCGAGCGCTCCCGCCGGCTGGCCGTCGACGACCAGGCCCGCACCCGGCGCACGGACGTGCTGCGGATCCCGCTGGAGGTCGGTGACATCGGTGGTTGCCTGGCCGCCGCCCAGCGGCTGGTCGACACCGCGAAGGCCGATGCCGAGGCGCTCGCCGAGACCCAGGACGCCAAGGAGACCGGCGACCTCAGGGCCGCGTACGGCGCGGCCGAGGGCAGCAAGGCTCCGCGGGGCATGGCCGGCGCGGTCAAGGAACTGGAGAAGCGGCAGAAGAGCCGGGCCACCCGGACCCGCCGGGAGACGCTCGGCGTCGCCCTGCTCGACCTGCTGAGCTTCTACCGGGACGTGCTCGCCCTCCAGCTGGGCTCCACCGGCGCGCTCTCCAACGAGGACCAGCGGCAGGCCCTGAACCGGGTCGCCCAGGCCGGCCCGCCGGAGGGCACGCTGCGGCGGATCGAGGCGGTGCTCGCCTGCCGGCAGGCGCTGGACCGCAACGTCGACCCGCTGCTCGCCGTCGAGGCGATGACCGTCGCCCTGCGCGCGGGCTGAGTCGGCGGACGCGGACGGCGGCCGGGGCGGGGCCGTCACCGGTGGGACCGCCGGTGGGACCGCCGGTGGGGCCGCTGGTAGGGCCTCCGGTAGGGCCTCCCGCGCTACCCGGGTGTCCCACCTTCGAGTGAACGGGCCGTACGCGCCGGGGACACCTGCGTGTGACGGCCGGATCGCCCTGCACGCTGGGGCCGACTGCGCCCCGACGCCGGGGCCGTCGCGTCCCGTCCGGCACCGGCCCCCACCGGTCGTCCGGCCCTCCTCCCGAGGCGGTGCGTCCCATGGTCCGTTCGCTCCTCGTCGTCCCCCTGCTGGCAGCCGCCTCGGGCGGGATCTGGCTCGCCCGAGGCGCCCTGCTGCGCTGGCGCGACCTGCGGTCCGCCGAGACCTACGAGCTGACCGGTGATCAGCGGCCGATGCTGCTGCGCGCGGCCGGCGCGATGGTCTGCGGCATCTGCGTGACGGCACTGACCGTGTTGACGGCCCTGGGCACCTTCGGCACCTTCGGCGGACCGGCCTCGCGGTCCGACTCCGCGGAGCTCACCGCCGACAGCACGGGCCAGGGCGGGAGCCGGCAGGCCGCGCCGCCCGCCGACGAGGCACCCGCTCCGGTCGCCCCGGCTGTCGCGCCCGCGCCCGCTTCTGCTCCCGCCCCCGCGCCGGCACCGGCCGCCAGCCGGTTCGACAGCGTCGGCCACCCGGGCGGTGGCGAGCTGCTGCAGTCCGCCGTCCCCGGCCCGGACGGCCACCCCCGCAACGTGCGGGTCTGGCTGCCCGCCCAGTACGCCAAGGACCCGAACGCCCGCTTCCCGGTGGTCGTGATGCACGCGGCCACTCCCCGGATGACCGCCGACACCGAAGTCCCGGACGTCTTCGAGGGCCTCGGCTCCGCCGTCCAGACCGGCAAGGCCCGCCCGTTCATCCTGGTGGCCCCCGAGGCGCCGAACGGCACCGCGCACCCGTGCGAGCTGGTCGCCGCCGCCCCCCAGGCCATCGCCGACGACGCCGCGCTGCGCACCACCATCGCGGCCACCTTCCGCACCCTGCCGCCCGGCCCGGCCTCCTGGGGCACGCTCGGCGTCGAGGCGGGCGCGCCCTGCGCGGTGGCCGCCGGGCTGGCCCGCCCCGACCTGTACGGCGCGGCCGCCGCGGTCTCCGGCCGGTACGACACCGTCGCGCTGACCCGGACGGGGGCCGAGGCCCCCGCCAACGCCGCCCCGAAGCTGCTCCTGGCCGCGGCCAAGGCCGACGCCGCGGGCCTGGACGCGGCCCGCAAGCTGCAGACCGCGCTGCACGGCGGCGCCGGCGCGTCGGCCCGTGCCGACGTCCGGATCTCCGAGAACGTGCAGGACTACACGGCCGACCGGGAGCGGCTGCGGCTGGTCCGCCAGGCGGTCCAGTACCTGGCCGAGACGCTGGCGAAGGCGTCCTGACCAGGGTGTCCGCGGAGGCTACGCTTCGCGGTACCCAGGGCGCCGGCAGCGGCCGCGCCCCAGCACCTGAGAGGGACCGGATGAGGTCGGAGCGGGGCATGCGGGCGCGGGCGGTGGCCGCGGCACTGGCGGTCGCGGGGTTGTTGGTCGGCGGGTGCAGCTCCTCCTCGTCCACCCCCGGGGCGGCCTCCTCGGACACCGCCGCGCCCGGCGCCGCCCCGTCCGGGGCCCTCGCCTCCGGGGGGCCGGCGGCGGCCGACGCCCGTCCCGGTGTCACACCGCTGGAGCCGCTCCCCGCCGCCGTTCCCGCCGCGCTGGCGCCGTACTACGGCCAGCGGCCCGCCTGGCAGCCCTGCGACGACGGCTTCGAGTGCACCACCTTCACGGTGCCGCTGGACTACGACCGCCCGGGTGGCGGCGACCTCACCCTCTCGGCGGTCCGGGCCGTCGCCGTCCCGGCGGACCCGGACCAGGGCGGGGCCCCCGGCGCGGCCGGCGGCCGGCTCGGGTCGCTGCTGCTCAACCCCGGCGGCCCCGGCGGCTCGGCGATCGAGTACGTGGAGGCCGTCGCCAAGACCTACGACAGCGCCGTGCGCGCCCGGTACGACCTGGTCGGGCTCGACCCGCGCGGCGTCGGCCGCAGCAGCCCGGTGACCTGTCTGACCGGCGAGCGGATGGACGCGTACACCGCCGCCGACATCACCCCCGACGACCAGGCCGAGATCGACGCCCTGGTGGCCGCGGACCGGGAGTTCGCGGAGGGCTGCCGGCAGCAGGCCGGCGACCGGCTCGGCCACCTCGGCACCGTCGAGGCGGCCCGCGACATGGACGTCCTGCGGGCGCTGCTCGGCGACGAACGGCTCAACTACGTGGGCAAGTCCTACGGCACCTTCCTCGGCGCCACCTACGCCGGTCTCTTCCCCGGCCGGACCGGCCGGATCGTGCTGGACGGCGCGATGGACCCGTCGCTCGACTCGATCAGCGGCAACCGCACCCAGGCCGGCGGCTTCGAAACCGCCTGGGCGGCCTTCGCCAAGGACTGCGTCAAGCGCGAGGACTGCCCGCTCGGCCGCACCGAGCAGCAGGCGGGCGAGCAGCTCAGCGCCCTGTTCGCGGCCATCGACGCCAAGCCGCTGACCACCGTCGACGGCGCCCGCCGGCTCACCGAGTCCCAGGCGACGACCGGCGTCATCCAGGCCATGTACGCCGACTTCCTCTGGCCCAAGCTGCGCACCTCGCTCGCCGACGCCAAGGCCGGTGACGGCACCGGCCTGCTCAAGCTGTCGGACTCGTACTACGAACGCGGTCCGGACGGCTCGTACCCCAACCTCATGTTCGCCAACATGGCGGTGAACTGCCTGGACCTGCCCGCGCCGTTCACCGGCCCGGCCGACGTCCAGCGGGCCGTGCCGGACTTCGAGCGGACCTCGCCCCGGTTCGGCCGCGACATGGCCTGGATGGCGCTGACCTGCAGCTACTGGCCGGTCCGGGCCACCGGCGCCGCGCACACCGTCCGGGCCGCCGGCGCCGCTCCGATCGTGGTCATCGGCACCACCCGCGATCCGGCCACCCCGTACGCCTGGGCGCGGTCCCTCGCCGGGCAGCTGGAGTCCGGGCGGCTGCTGACCTTCGACGGCGACGGCCACACCGCGTACGGACGGCACGACGAGTGCGTCGACGGGGCGGTCAACGGGTACCTGCTGGGTGGTCCGGCGCCGGAGCAGGGCAAGCGCTGCGGCGCGTAGAGGGGGAGGGGCTCGGCGGGTAATTTCGGCTTCAACCGCCGACCGGTGCGACGTTACGATGAGCGCCCCGCAGCCCCTGCCACCCCCATCGGAGCCCACCGTGCTCGGAGTCAACGACCTGGCGACGTACATCCTCGGCGCCCTCGTGATCATCCTCCTCCCCGGCCCCAACTCCCTGTACGTGCTGTCCGTCGCCGCCCGCAAGGGCGTCCGGACTGGCTACACCGCCGCCGCCGGCGTCTTCGTCGGTGACTTCACCCTGATCAGCCTCACCTCGCTGGGCGCCGCCTCGCTACTGGAGGCCAACCCTGCGGTCTTCGCCGTGGTGAAGTTCGGCGGCGCCGCCTACCTGCTCTGGATCGGCGTCGGCATGCTCCGCGCCGCCCGCCAGCTCTGGCGCGAGCACCGCGCCGCCGCGGCCGCCCCCGACACCGCCGCGGCCGCCGTCCCGGACTCCACCGAGCGCCCGTTCCGCCGCGCCCTGGTGATCAGCCTGCTGAACCCGAAGGCGATCCTCTTCCTGCTCTCCTTCTTCACCCAGTTCGTGGACCCGTCCTACGGACAGCCGGCCCTCTCCTTCGCCCTCCTCGGCGGCATCCTGCAGACCTTCAGCCTGCTCTACCTCTCCATGCTGATCTTCGCGGGCACCACCCTCGCCACCGCCTTCCGCCGCCGCAAGCGCCTCTCCGCCGGCCTCACCAGCGGCGTCGCCGTCCTCTTCGCCGGCTTCGCCGCCAAACTGGCCGTCTCCTCCGCCTGACCCACCGCCGCGGAACCCCGTTACGGATCACCCGCGAACCTGTGTAGACTGGCCCGCGTTGCCACCACGTGCGGCAACGGTGCCGCCTTAGCTCAGTTGGCCAGAGCAACGCACTCGTAATGCGTAGGTCATGGGTTCGAATCCCATAGGCGGCTCTGTAGAAGCCCCAGGACTCACTCGCCGTGACCTGGGGCTTTTGCTGTTTTCGGCATGTGGGCGGGCGTCAGCGACGCGCTGCGGGACCACGTGCGTGAGCGATGGAACAGGCCAGTTGCGAGTGGCTCCAGGACCGCATCCGCGTTGCCAACCGACCCAGCTACTCGTTGAGGCCACCGCCCGCCGCGAACTCGGCAGCGCCCGCCTGCCCGCCAAGGTCCTCATCGCCCGTATCCAGCACACCAGCTACAACCCCGCACCCAACCGCACCGTCGAGGCGGCACTCCTGCGCTCGTCTGCCGCCCCGCTCGTCCGACAGGCCACGACCAACCCGTCAATCACCACGACCGCCCTGCAGCGCCCCGGTACCCAGCCCCGACACCGCTGACCAACAGGGACCGGATTCTGCTTCGGCTTTGGGCGACCACCAGCTGGTGGCCGCCCACCACTGTTCGCTCAGTCCTTGAGCGCGATATCCAGGTATGCCTGCACTGGCTCGAAGATCCCGTACGGGACGTATTCGGGGATCTCCGCAAGCGCCACCCACGCCAGTGCGTCCAGTTCTCGTGGGTCACCGACGGCAGCGGTGCCGCTGACGATCTCGCAGACCATGTACGACAGCCATCGGCCAGTCTCCGGGTGGACGCGCTCGCCGAGAACCTTGATGACGGCCACGTTCAGCCCCGTCTCCTCTGCGGTCTCGCGGACAGCCGCATGCTCGGGAGACTCGCCGGCCTCGATCTTGCCTGCCGGGAACTGCCACAAGAGCCGGCCCTCGCTGACCCGGCGCCGGACCATCAGCACCCGACCCTCTCGGATCACGATCGCGGCAGCGACACCTGGCGGCCCCTCTGAAGGCGGGAGCATCGGCTAATCCCTCTCCGCCACTGAGGCCGCCACGGGGCGGAGCAGGTCGAGGACGTGGGTCCAGCTGTACTTGTCGCGGCCCCCGCCGGCCTTGGGCTTGTGGGGGACGTAGTCGCCGAGCAGGACGCCCATCGACCGGAGCCGGGCCAGGCTCTCCGCGTACGCCGGGTGGGCAGCCTGGGCGGAGTTGACGTAGGGCTGGACGGCCACGGGGATGCCGAGGCCGTACGCCTCGCAGAGGATGCCGAGGGCGAGGGTGTCGGAGATGCCGGCGGCCCACTTGTTGATGGTGTTGAAGGTGGCCGGCGCGACGGCGATCGCGTCGGCCGGGGGCAGGGGTTGGGGGATGCTCGGCGTGCGCCAGGCGGAGCGGATCGGGTAGCCGGTCTGGGCTTCGACGGCTTCCTGGTCTATGAATCCGAGCCCGTTCGGGGTCGCGATCACGCCGACTCCCCAGCCCTCGGTATGGGCGGCAGTGATCAGTTCGCCCACGCCGTCGGCGATGCCCGACGCGCAGACGACGACGTAGAGGAACGGCTCGCGGTGCTCGGTCAAACCTGGACTCCCAACTCCTGGCAGAAACGGCGAAGCTCCGGGACGGCGCCGCGCCGGTCGCGAGCGGCCATGTCACCGGCCAGCTCGAGCACGCTGGGTCGTCGGCGGATGTCCTCCGAGGCACAGCTCTCCGCGATCCTGAGCGCTTTGTATCCCTCGGCCAGTCTGCCCTGCTGGCTGTAGGCCCGTGCAGCCTCCACCCACAGTGCCGCCCGGCGTTCGGGGACCGGGATGCGCCTGCGCATCAGCGGCTGGGCGGCTTCCAGCGCCGCTCCTGCGTCGCCCAGGACGACCGAGGCGCTCACCGAGTGGAGCGCGACGTTGGTCGGACTGAAGTTCGCCCAGGCCTCGGGGCTGTCCAGGTCGACGTAGCGCGCGACCTCCTGGGCCTCGCCGAGGAGCTCGGCGGTCGTGGCACGGTCGCCGCCGGCGCTTGCGGCCGTCACCCCGCGAAGGAGCATGAGCCCCAGCGCGGCGAGGTACTCGGGTGGGCGCCGGTCGTAGCTGCCGGAGAGCTGGTCGGCGGTGTGCCGGATGAGGGTGACGGCGGGCGCGGTGTGCCGGTCGCGCGCGAGGACGTGCGCCTGGACTCGGACGCTGGAGGCCATCACGACGGGGTCGGCGCTCCGTTCGGCCTCGGCCATGGCACGGCCGACCGCCAGCCAGGCGTTGCCGTGGTCGCCGAGCTTGAGCAGCAGGCTCACCGCGGTCTGGTACGCCGTCGCGAGGAGCCCGGACAGGACCTGATCGCCGCCGCGGGAGGCGTCCTGGGCCTGGCGAAGGTCGGCGATCAGCGACGGCAGCGCGCCTTCGAGTTCGGCATACCGGCAGGTGTAGAAGAGCCTCCGGGCCTGGGAGAGCCGGGCCGCGAGTGCGGCCTGGGGTTGTGGCGCGTGATCGGCTGGAACAGGTCCAGGCAGCAGCGCCTGGACCAGCTCTATCCCCACGCGGGGACGGGGCGTCGGGGTCGCGAGCGCGGCGACGCTCGCGGCCAGGAAGTTGCGACGGTGCATGTCGTCCGTCCTGCTGTCCGCACTGGTATGGGAGGACAGGCCGAGGCTCCCCAGCGGGATGTCGAGCACGGCTGCGACAGCGCGCAGGACGTCGATGTCCTGCGTCCCCTTGCCGCTCTCCAACCGGCTGATCTTCGACTGGTGGTAGCCCAGTTCGGTGGCCACGTCCGCCTGCGACCGCCCGCTCAACACCCTTGCACGGCGGATTACTTCTCCGATCCAGCCCGCTGCGGAGTGTCCTTTGGCCGTCTGCGACATGGCTTCTCCTGCCAATGCTGATCCTGCCCTGGTGAGCCGAGCGTAGCCGTACCGGGGCAACCCGTCATGCACGATCTGCATCGATCACGCACGCGGAGCCCATGCCCTAACCGTGGTGCGTCGAGATGGAGTTGTCTGTGCGTCAGCAGCTCGACCACCCTCGCAGCTTGCCGTTCCCCGCTCCCGCATGACCGAGGCCCATCTGCGGTCTCTCGCATGCGCGGCTTTACCCAGTGGCTAAGGAGAAGCGCCGATGACCCTCCGCTCGGACGCCCAGAGAGGCGCTACCACGCATCAGCGGGAAGCGGACGCGGTGGCCGTTCCTCTCGCTTCGGAAGACGGCCGGGCGTCGAACGCAACCGCGAGCCCCTCAGACCGTGCGGCCGCGCGTCGCGAGCGCCTCGCCACCGCCGGCACCCACGCCCGAGAGGTCCTCGACCGCCACCAGTTCGAGGACGGCCGGTGCAGCGACGGCTGCGGCCCCTGGCCGTGCAACAGCGTTGTCGACGCGCTCCAAGCCTGCGATGGTGACCAGTGATCGCCTCCACTCACGCCCGACGTATCTCGTTCATCGGTACCAGGCGCGACCACGTACCGCCGGCCCGAGACGCCGTCGTCCGAGTCGCCCGCTCGTGGGGGATCGACCCGACCTCGCTGGGCGACATCGCGCTGGTCGCCGACGAACTGCTCGCCAACGCGGTCATTCACGCGCCAGGAAGACTGCTGGTCGGCATCCACCTCTCCCCGGACGGTGACCGGGTGGTGATCGAGGTGTACGACCCGTCGCGCCGGATGCCCACCGGCGCCGCGAACTTCGGCAACGACGAACTGACCACCGGTCGAGGCATGCTGCTGATCGAGGGCCTATCGGAGACCTGGGGCGCGGAACCGACGACCCATGGCAAGAAGGTCTGGGCCGAACTGGCGGTGCCCGCTGTCGCGGTACCCGAGTACCCTCGCTCGGCCCGCCGGGCGGCACTCATCGCCAGCCTCGTCCGCACCGACCGTCCCAGGCCCCGTCCCCACGCGCCCACCTGGCCAAGCGCTCGCGCGTACAGGTGGTTCTCGCGGCACCGCTCGCCGCGTGCCTACCGACTCCGCCCGTGCTGGTCCAGGCGCACCGGCCGGGCGGTGACGGGGGCCGGTCGCTCTTTCCCCCGGGAGCGGCCGGCCCCACCCCGTCCGACTCGCGCGGAGCAGCCGTGCTCCACCCGAACTCTGCTCTACGGAAGGATGGATAGATGAGTGACTGGGAGTTCGTGAAGGACAGAACGGCCACGCAGGGCGCGGTGTGGAGGTCCACCGACGGCCTGCTCTACAAGCGGACCGGCGGCGAGGATCTGCGGGTTGAGGCCGAGTTCCAGCAGCTGGCCGCCGGCCTTGGTTACCCGGTGCCGGAGATCGTCGACAGCGGTTCGGAGAACGAGGGCTACTTCGTCATCGAGCGCGCCATCGGCGACAGCTCGCTGCACGAGGAGGCGTTGGCCGACGCCAGGCAGGACGGTCAGGTCAGCTACCAGGTGATCAGCACGGCGGCGGCCGTCGCATCGAAGCTCCTGCAGGCCCAGGCGAGGCACCCCCTTCCCGCCACGCCGTGGTTCGAGAAGGCGGCGTTCGCGGCAGAGGTCTTCGAGGAGAACCCGGACCTCGACAGCCCGCGCGTCCACGAGGCGGTCGAGCACGCCCTCGACCGGTTGGCCCGGCTCCCGATGGTGCACGGACATCTCGACTACGGCCTGCCCAACGTCCTCCAGGCCGGCGTCATCGACTGGCAGCACCACGGACCGGTCCCGCTCGGCTACGACGTCTACCCCGCGCTCGACATCGTGGCCTTCAAGGGTGGCGGCAAGGGCTACAGCATCACCCCGGAACAGCGCGCCGCTTACACCGGCGCGCTCGACGAGACCACCGCATCCCTGACCGGGCAACGGGTGAGCGAGCACCTGGGCGACTTCCTGCTCGTCAAGTGCTTCTTCTTCCTCGCCCTCATGCGGCCCACCGACCCCACACGGCACGACAAGCACATCAAGTGGCAGTACCGCCGCACCCTCTTCATGATGGGACTTGATCAGTATGAGTCGTCCAACACGATCGACACCGGCACCTTCCCCACTCTGGAACGGTTCACCGCTGAACACCGGTAGGCCGGTTCCCACCGTTCGCGACCGCGACTACCTGATGGACCACCACGGAGTCGTCTTCAAGGTCATCGGCGACAGCCACCCCGGCAGCCACTACCTCGGCTACGTCAAGTACCACCCTGACGAGAAGGGCGACCGTCGGCTCTTCGACCGGACCTACCGGCAGAACAGCGTCGTGTCGAAGTCCTTCGGCATCCTCGCCGGCAGGCCGGAGTGCTACGTCTTCTCCGACACCCTCGGCTGCGTCATCACCGGCATCCCGCGCGAGGACGTGGCCGTCCACTACTCCTGCCGCCAGGCCCTCGCCGCCATCCACGAGGACCCCGGCGCGGTCGCCGACAACCCGGCAGGCAAGGACCTCCTGGCGATCACCGAGTGGATCACCGCGAACGACGCCCAGGGCCTGATCGGCGTCACCGGCTCCTTCCTCGTCGGCTGCTTCAACGAGCGCTCCGACATCGACCTCGTCTGCTACGGACCCGAGGGCTACCAGGCCGCACAGGAGCTCTTCCAGCAGACCGAGCTGATCCGGCCGTACGACGGACACGACCTCACCCGGCTGTACATCCGCCGGGCCAAGTACATGGAGGGCAGCTCGTTCGACGCCCTCATCAAGCAGGAACGCCGCAAGCTCCAAGGACTCACTGCCAACGCCGGCGCGCACATCAACTGCGAACCCATCCGCTCCGACCGCGACAAGACCTTCGCCCGGATCTCCTCCAAGGAGATCGGCGAGATCTCGCTCCTCGCCAAGATCACCGACCACGCCGAGGGTCTCACCACCCCGGCCGTCTACGGGATCAAGGTCAAGACCATCCTCAGCTCGACCATCGACGAGGCCGACTCCTTCGCCCGCCGGATCACCCACATGCGCTCGTACCTCGGCGCCTACACCGGTGCCTTCCGGTCCGGCGACACCGTGCACCTGTCCGGCAAGCTCGTCCACACCCAGGATGGCGAACACAGCGGCTTCGGCATCGAACTCACCCCCTGGACCGTCAGCGGCTCCTACGTCGCCAACCTCGCCGGATAGGACCGCACCGTGACCCTGCTCGTCATCCGGCACGCCGAATCCGTCGAGAACGCCGACAAGTACAACGGCTTCTACCAGGACCCCCGCCCCTACAGCGGAACCGCCGCGCACGCCATCTCCCGCACCATCGTCGGCCTGACCCCGCGAGGCTTCCGGCAGGCCCAGTGGCTCGCCGAGGTCCTCCCGCAGCTCGCGAGCTCCGACCTGCACGTCTACACCTCGACCTACCGCAGGGCGATCGACACCGCCGCGATCGCCCTGCCGACCCTCCCCGATGGTTGGCCCCGGCAGACCGCGCTCCTGGACGAGCAGCACTACGGCGACGCCACCTACATGACCAAGCGCGAGCTCTACGACAGCTACCCCGCACTCGCCGAGGACCGCCGCCGGCGCAAGCACATCTGGACCGCGCCGGGCGGCGGAGAGTCGCTCGCCGAGGGCGTGCTCAAGCGGGCCGCCGAGTTCGCCGCCCTCGCCCAGGCCGAACTTCAGGAATCGCGGACCGTTGTCGCCTTCACCCACCAGACCGCCGCGGTGGCGCTGCAATCCCTGCTCGAAGCCCGCACCTTGCCCGAGATCCTCGCCGAGGAGCGGAAGGGCAAGATGCCCAACGCCGCGATCCTCCATTACGAACTGCGAGACGGCCGGTTCACCCGGACGGGAACGACCATCCCGCCGATCTAGGAGGAGCCCGTGCGACACCTGTTCCTCAACGGGCCCGTCCAGAACGGGCCCTTCACCCTCGCCACCCGGCCCGGCAAGGCCGTCGGCATCCGCCTCGCCGCCGCCCTCAACGCCATCCTCGGCTCACCGCCCGCACCCCACCTGTGGAACACCGTCACCCTCGCCGGAGACCTCCGTCACCGCCAGGCTGAGGGCCCGACGATCCCCCGCCAGCGGTTCGAGGCCGACCTGATTGCCGCCAAGTACACGTCCGGACAGTTCCCGGTGGGCGGCATCCTGACCGACACCGACGCGGAGGTCGCCAACCTCGCGCTGGAGATGATCGAGAACAACCTCCGTGCCGGCACCCTCAGCATCAGCCGCGAGACCGTCCCCACCTGCCGGGCCTGCGGTCACATGACCGGCACCGGCAACCACCCCTGCAACGCCTGCGGCAGCACCGAAACCCGGGAGCGCACCGGCCTCCACCTCGTCGCCGAACTCGCGAAGGACCGCCCCGTCCTCGACCGCTCGGACATCCACGCCAGCCACCGCCAGCAGCCCAAGCACCTCCAGCACACCGCTGCCAACGTTGCCCAGCGCCTGATCCTCTCCCGAACCCGCGACCACGGCATCGACCTCTCGCCCATCGGCCTCAGCGGCCTCGTCCTCGACCCACGCGTCGGTATCCACGCCACCGTCCTCGCCGCAGCGCGCCGGCACGAGGCGGACACGGCCGTCATGACCATCACCGAGAACGCGGCCAACCACATCGCCGCCCACGGCCAGCACTTCCGTGAACACGGCGGCACCCGGCTTCAGTACGCCCTGCACGGTCACCTCCCCTACGATGACACGGCCAGCCTGCAGCCGCTGCACGAGGCGTACCGAGCCACCCAGGAGGTCAAGGACGGCTTCGAGCAGTGGTTCCTCCCCGTCTTCTCCCTGAAGGCCAAGACGGCTACTCGGCCGGACCAGCTGCCCGTGCTTTTCAAGCACTACATGCGGGCACATCTGGCCCGGCCGGCCGAGGCCAACGAGGCCGTTCTCAAGGCGGTGCAGCACGCGGTCGCCGCCGGTGACACGGACTGGATCACGAGCAAGCAGACACTGGCCAACGTGATGGCGGGCGTGTAGGCGAATCTCCTGCAAGGGCGCGTTCAGCGCTCTACGCTCGGCAGCGAGATGCCGCTGTGTTCATGTTCACCGGTTACTACAGGTACCGCGAGCGCAGCTACTTCCTCCAGCAGACCGCCGACGCGATCGAGGAAGAAGCAAACGCGGTCGCCCTTGGCGTTGGCGCCTACCAGGAGTTCGGACTCGACCAGGGGGCCAGGCGCTGGCGAAGTTCACCCAGCGAGTCGAGGACCTGCGCAACGAACAACGGCGCCGCCAGCAGCAGCTGGATCAGCCTGCCGAACAGACAGGCCCCTCTGGCCAGCCGCAGTCCTGAGTCGCAGCGCCCCGTTGCCCTCGGCTGTCATCGGTCCGCAGTTGGGTAGCCCGCCGGGACCGGCATCTGGAGTGGAATGTGCGGCAGGGGTTCCATGGCACTCCCCGCCAACCGTGGGAGAACGGTCTCGGAGCTCTCATCTCCCATCGCTGTCCTGCCAAGTTCGGTCGAACCCTCGGTAGAGTCTGTCGCTTCCTGGTCGATTGGTACATCTCTGCCAATCACGGTGGCGGCCTGCCCAAGTTGCTCTGAGTGGCCTGAACAAGGAGGCGTAAATGCGGCAGGGTCATGGCGAAACTGACGGAGGAGCAACGGCAGCAACGGGCCGCAGCGCGGGCCCGTCGCGAGGCCTTGGCCCGTGAGGAACGGCACCAGCGGGACGAGGAACGTCGCAAGCAAGCGGTGGCGACGCGAGGGCAAATACCTCAGCTGGGAGGAGTACAAGGCCGGCGTGCCATGTCGCGGCTGAGGGCAACCCCTTCTTGGCCGAGCAGGCGACAGGCCTGCCCGGTCGCCAATGACAGATCAGGAGCGTCAGGAACGCGACGTCGCCGAGAAGCAGTTCCAGGAGCGGCACGGCGAGTGCCACGAGGGGCGCTGGGGCATTTCGGGCTCTCCGGTATTGCACTGCTTCGGCTGCTGTCCTACGCCGCCGATGGGTCCGAAGCAGGCCGAAGAGATCGCGAAGATCCTCTTCTCCTCGCGGTCCGAGGACCGGAAGAAGGAGTTGGATGTCTGGAAGCTGACGCTGACCTGCGACCACGTCAAGGAGACGACACAACACCGCGACCATAGCTACTACTCGATGGGGATCGCTCGTTGCCCGGAGTGTGAGGCTGACCGGGGAGTGGTGTCCAGCGAGCGGATCGGGCCGCTCTGCGACAATGGCGTCGTGCGCGTGCCGGGCACGCCTGGTCCGGTTGAGCGGGAGCGTCTTGCCGCCGAGCTGACGTCAGTGGAAGCGAGGCTCAAACGTCAGCAGAAGAGCGCCGCTGCCACGCAGAGCCGCATCAACGAGATCAGGGCACAGCTCGCTGCGGGTGCTGACGGCGGGGACCGAACATGACTGTCGCAGATCGAACCGATGGGACCCACGTGGGGTCGCCGGTCCTGACGCTGGCGGAGGCTGCGGCCTATGTGCGCAGGACGCCGAAGGCCATGTACGGACTGCGTGACCGAAGGTCGGGGCCGCCGAGCTTCCGGCTAGCCGGCCGCGTGTACTACCGGCGGACAGCGCTCGACGCCTGGCTTGCAGAAGGTGAGGCCGACGATTCTCGCTCCAACCTGAAGCTCGACCCGACGCGTAAGCCGCCCGAGCTGCGCCGCAGCCGTTCAACATGACTGGATCGCCAGGCCTTTCACAAGGTACCGACCATCGCGGCCATGCGCGATTAGAGTGCTTTGCGGCGTGACGATGTGAGCAACTCACTGGAGTAGACATGGATATGACGTCCACCGAGCTTGCGCTGGCGGCTTTGAGTGGCGCCAGTGGAAGCCTTAGCGAGGCGGTCGTGACGGATCTGTGGCGTCGCCTTCGGAGCCGCTTCTCTAGCGACAGCCAGGCCGTTGCCGCACTGGATGGGCGGGACAGTAGCGATCCGGATGCGGTCGCCGTGCTGAGCGAGGCGCTGCGTCGTGAGGCCGCAGCGGACCCGAACTTCCGAAGCGAGATGGAGGAGTGGCTGTCTCGCCTGGTCTTGCCAGCCAGTGGCACAGTCAACACTGTGCGGGACTCCCACGGCCTGAACGCGCCGGGTGCTACGTTCAATGGCACGGTTAACATGTCCTTTGGTCAGGGCGAGCAGGCGCGATGATGGCGATCCCGCCCCAGCCAGATCGAGGCGCAACAGCGAACACTGTCGTCGGTTCGACGGGCTTCAACGCCCCAGGGGCGGTCTTCCAAGCTGCCGTCAACATCAACTTGGCAACGGGACTCGCCAATCCGACTCCATCGGTCGAGGAACTGCTCGCGTTGGCATCAGTGGAGGCGCCGTACGGCAGGCTGCCGGAGGCCGTTCTGGGCCGGGACGGGATCCTCACAGTCCTTACAGTGCTCGTGCCGACCGGAACGGAGGATCATCCACGCATCCAAGTCCTCTCCGGAATGGGCGGGGTGGGCAAGACTACGGTGGCCCTGTCTGTGGCAGACCGGGCTAGGGAGACCGGGGTCGAGGTCTTTTGGATCCAGGCCGGATCCGCAGCGTCCGTGGCCGACGGGATGCGACACACGGCCCTCCTGGCTGGCGCTCCGACCGAGCACGTGACCCATGCCTGGGAAAAGGGCGGGCGGCCCGCCGCCGATCTGCTCTGGCGCCATCTGGCGACCCTGGATCGCCCTTGGCTGCTCATCTTCGACGATGCCGATGATCTCGATGTGCTTTCGTGTCCAGGAACGGCACTGGCAGACGGCACGGGCTGGGTCAGGCCCCCAGTTGGCAAGTCACAAGGGGTCCTGGTCACCACCCGCGACAGCAACAACCGATCCTGGGGCAACCGGGTCGCAAGCTTCCACCGCCTCGAGGTGCTTGAACTCGAATTTGCAGGCCAGGTTCTCCAGGAACTGGCGCCCGCAGCGGGGGACATCGACTCCGCCGTGGCGCTGGCCGATCGCCTCGGCTCTCTGCCGCTCGCGTTGCACTTGGCGGGCACTTACCTGGCTATGGCACAAGGCGACCCGCTGGCTGAAGCCGAGACCTTTGCCGAGTACGTCGATGCTCTTGACGATTCCCCACTGTTCCTCGACGACGTACACGAGGGTGTGCACGGGGATCTGCGAAGCGAGGAGGAACGTGCCCGCCGGACGATCGCTGGTACCTGGGAGTTGTCCCTCGCCCTGCTCGAACGTCAGGGGACGGCATCGGCACGTGGCTTGTTGCAGTTGTTGTCCTGTTTCGCGCCTGCCGCGCCCTTGCCGAAGGTCTTGATCAATCCGTCCACGATTGCCGCCTTGGGGATGTGGCCCGAGGACCTACCGCCCAGGGCAATCAGAGCGGCGATGGGCGGCCTGAGCCGCTTTGGCCTTATCGGACTCAATGTGCGCTCGGCGGAGCCTGTGTACCAGATCCATCGACTGGTGGCCGAGGTGTCGGTTGCCCCGCTCCTATCGGCCCCTCTGGACTACCGAGAGGTATGGGATTCGGCTGCCGACCTACTTGTAGCGGCCACTCCGTACCTGGCGAATACACGGGACCCGAGTTCCTGGCCAACCTGGCAGGGGCTCATCCCACACTGGCTAGTCGTGATCGATCGGTTGCCAGAATGGGGCAGCACCGCTGCCAATGAGCGTCTCGGCAATGTGTTGCTCTGCGCTGGGGTTGCCGTGGCCTATCTGAGCGTCCGGGGCGACTACGAGGCGGCGTGCCGATTGGCAGACGAAGCGCTGGCGCGAGCCGAATCCGAGAGAGTAAGCCCCTGGATCGGCGTCAACATCCGTCGGCACAGGGCGATCGCGGTTAAGGAGATGGGTGATCTAAAGGCGGCCGAGGCCGAACTCGACCGCATCGTGGAGGAGTGCGTCAGGTACTTCGGGGAGGCTGACCCCACGACCCTTACCGTGCGATACGAACGGGCAAGGGCCGCATCGCAGCGAGGGAAGCTTGAGGAGGCGGAGCAGGAGTACGACGAGGTGATTCGCCATGAAACCCGGCTGTACGGCGCAAACGCAGCGAATACACTTCGATCGCGACACGGCCGCGCGATCTGTATCAGAAGCATGGGGCGCTTTGAAGAAGCGGCGGACGAGGGGCGCCAAGTACTAGAAGGGCTGCGGACTGAGTTGGGCGAAACGCACCCAGATGTCCTCGAGGCCCACCACGAGTTCGCGATCTCCCTTCGAGATCAGGGAGAGAACGATCGCGCAGCGCAGGAATTCCGCCGGGTACTTGAACTGGAGGAGGAAACACTCGGAGTCGATCACTCGTCCACGCTAATCACCCGCTCCAACCTTGCAACCACGCTTCTCCTGCGTCAGGAGTTCAGTGAGGCGGAGGCCGAGATCAGGGCTGTGCTGGACGCACGGACCCGCATCCTGGGCCCTGATCATCCCGACACGCTCGACTCACGCCACAGCCTCGCCGTACTGCTCATGCGGCGAGGCGAACTCGATGCGAAAAGCGCCTCGGCGGTCTTCGAGCAGCTGATCGAGGCGCAGAAGAAGCAGCTCGTTGACGACCATCCCAACGTGCTGGCAGGCCGCAGTAGTCACGCTGCGGCACTGCGATTCATCGGCGACATGGTGGAGGCAGAGTCGGAATTCAGGTCAATCCTGGCCGCGGCGACCGCGCGACATGGAAGGAATCACCCAGTCACACTCAATGCTCGCTTTGAGTGGGTGATGGCCTTGGGCCGCATGGGGCGAACGGATGACGCGGTATCCGAGATGCGTCAGGTCCTGACGCTTCAGGAGCAAGTCCTCGGCGGCTCCCACCGGAACGTCGCCAACGTCCGCGCGTCGCTGGGCACGCTCCTGCTCCAGCAGGGAAGCCTTGCCGAGGCGGAGGAGCAACTACGTCAGGCGCTGAACGCCCTGGCAGAGGACGACGGTGGCCGATTGGATGTCCGACACGATCTCGTGGCGGTGCTACACGCACGTGGTGAGCTAAGAGAAGCGATTAGTCAGCTTCGAGAAATCGCGGACGACGAACAGCGGAGGTCTGGGCCCGCGCATCCCGACACAATCACTGCCCGTAATAGTCTCGGGGTCGCTTTGAAGGATTTCGGTGAATTAGAGGAGGCGGCGAGCGTCTACCGTGAAGCCCTCGCGGACGCGGCGGATACGCATTTGGAAGACCAGCCTGCAGTCCTGATGCTGCGCCATAATCTCGCCGTTGTGATGCGCATTCAGGGCGACCTAGATGGGGCTGAGAAGGAGCAGACGTCTATCCTGCAGGTGCAGGAACGTCGACTCGGAGCTGAGCACCCAGAGACCCTAGCCACGCGGCTGTCCCTCGCCCGTATTCTCGATGACAGGGGGATCACTGCCGAAGCCGAGGACGCTTACCGGGAGATCCGCTCAGTGTGCGCTCGTGTTCTTGGTCCCAATCACCGTCAGACTCTTTCTGTCCAGGGAAACCTGGCCTTCCTGCTGCTTGGCCAAGAGCGGGTCCCCGAGGCAGAGGGTGAGTATCGAGATGGGCTGGAGAGATGTCGGAGCACCCTAGGGGAAGATCATCCAGCGACCCTGAGGATGGGACACAATCTCGCTATTGCCGAGGCAATCCAGGGGAAACTTGCAGAGGCTACTTCCCGGCTCCGCGGGGTCGTTGAGCGTCGCGGTCGCACACTGGGGATGGACCATTCCGATACTCTGGCAGCACGGGAGGACCTCGGTAAGACCCTGTACCGGGCAGGGCAGCCGGCGGCGGCTGCTGAACTGCTCAAGGAAGTGGCAGAGGGCTGGTCTCGGGCGCGTGGCGCGGACCACGACGAGGTCTGGGAGGCGCGCTACCGACGAGCCCAGTTGCTCTGGGAGGCAGGACACCCTCGCGTGGCGCAAGAGGAACTGGAAGCGCTACTGCTCCGTACCTTGGAGACCCGGCCCGATGGGGATCGGCGCATCACGGCGCTGCAACGGGTGCTGATGGCCGTGAGGGCCGATGACGGAAGTTGCTAGGTCGGGGCAGTGCCGTGTTGGTACAGGCAGGTCTGCGTGAGCGATGCGTGAGCGGACGGCACAACACGTGCCAGCTCGGACCAGATCGTGGATCACGGCGCAACCTCCTGACCTGCGGGTTCATCACCAAGTGATCGGTGCTGGCAGCAGCCATCATGATCACTCTCGGGCTCGTAATGCGTAGGTCATGGGTTCGAATCCCATAGGCGGCTCTGTAGAAGCCCCAGGACTCACTCGCCGTGTTGCGTAGGCGGATGCCCTCGCGTCGACGGATGTCCGCGATCGGGTGTGCTGTGGTCCCGGGTCGGAGGTGTCGGCTGGCGCCCGCCGGGTGTGGGTTCGGATTCCATGGGGTGAACGTTGTGGTGGGGGCCCGGTTGCTTGGAGCGGCCGGGTCCTTTGTGTTGGCCTGGGGGTGGCGGTAGGGGGTGGGTAGGGGTGGGGTGGGGGTGCGAGAGGGGGGACGGGCATCTGGTCGTGGTGGGGCGGCGGGGCTTGAATGGCAGCCAGGGTGGGCCGTCGTGGGTGGCCCCGGGGAGGGGGAGGGGATGGGAATGCCACGGTACGCAGCAGCGCCGGAGCGGAGCAGTCTCTGGATCCGGCGGTTCCAGCCGGCGCCCGCCGCGCCGGCGCAGTTGGTCTGCTTTCCGCACGCCGGGGGGTCGGCGGGGTACTTCCTGCCGGTGGCGCGGGCGATGCCCACCTCGGTGGACGTGCTCGCGGTGCAGTACCCGGGGCGGCAGGACCGGGCCGGGGAGGCCTGTGTCGAGGACGTGCACGTGCTCGCGGACCACGTGGTGCGGGAGTTGCTGGTGTGGGCGGACCGGCCGTTCACGCTGTTCGGGCACAGCCTCGGGGCGTCGGTGGCGTTCGAGGTGGCGGTCCGGATGGAGCGGGCCGGGATGGCGTTGCAGGGGGTGGTGGTCTCCGGGCGGCGGGCGCCGTCGCGGCCGCGGGACACGGCGCAGGACGTGCACCGGTCGGACGACCGGGCGCTGATCCGGTCCCTGGAGCGGTTGAGCGGGACGGATCCGTTGATGCTGCGGGACCCGGAGTTCCTGGAGATGGTGCTGCCGTCGGTCCGCAGCGACTACAAGGCCGCCGAGACGTACCGCAGCCGGCCCGGCCGGGACCGCATCGGGCAGCCCGTCCTGGTGCTGACCGGGGACGCGGATCCGCAGGTCACCGCGGCGGAGGCGGAGGCCTGGGCCGAGCACACCACGGCGGGCTGTTCGGTGCGGACCTTCTCGGGCGGGCACTTCTTCCTCGACGACCACGCGCTGTCGGTGATCTCGGCGATCAGCGGATTCGCCGCCGGTCGGCACCTTCCGGCCCGGCTCGGTTGACCGGGGCCGTGGGCCACTGATCGTCCGCCCGCCCGTCCCTCTCCGGAGGGGCGGGCGGTTCGCATTTCCGGGATCTTTATGACGGACGGAAGAATCGTTTGGCCATCTATTATCTGACAAATTGCGGCGCTTGTGATTCTTTCCAAAAATGCCTCGCATCCCCTTCCGTGCACCGTTAGTATCGGAACGAATGCTTTCGGTGATCGTTCGAGCCGGCTCGCGAAGGGGGTAGCCATGGGTGAGCGGTTGCGCTCCGCGCTGCGTCACGTCGCCTACCCGTTCCTGCTGGTCACGCTCGTGTCGATAGCGGTCGCGGCCCTGCGTTGGCGCTGGGACCTCGGGCGGGTGAGCCAGTTCTTCCTGCTCGGCACGATCGGCTATCTGACGGTGCTGGAATGGCTGATCCCCTACGAACCGGAATGGCGGCCGAGCGCCGGCGAGTGGGGCTGGTACGGCGCCTATTTCGTGCTGACGATGATCGGTGGGGCACTGTCGCAGGTGCCGGTGTCGGCCATGGTCGGGTGGGCGGCGCCGCCGCATCCGGTGCTGGCGCTCTGGGTGGAGATCCCGGCGGCGCTGCTGCTCGGCTCGCTGGCCAACTACCTGATGCACCGCTGGAGCCACACCAATCGCTGGCTCTGGCGCCTGCACGGGGTGCACCACGTGCCCGACAAGGTCAATGTCGCCAACAACGGGGTCAACCACATCGTCGACGTGGTGCTCACCCAGGGCGCCGTGCAGCTCTCGCTCGCGTTGGCGGGGTTCTCGGCCGAATCGGTGTTCGTGGTGGGCCTGTTCGTGGTCGCTCAGGGCTATTTCGTGCACGCGAACGTCGATGTCCGGATCGGTGCGCTCAACCACGTCTTCGCCGGCCCGGAGCAACACCGGCTGCACCACAGCGTCGATCTGGCGGAGGCCGGTCACTACGGGTCCGACCTCTCGATCTGGGACCACGCCTTCGGGAGTTTCACCTGGCAACCGGGCCGCCGGCCGGCCGCGGTGGGGCTGCTGCGCCCGTCCGACTTCCCCCGGACGCGCGAGGTGCTCGCCAGTCATCTCCAGCCCTGGCGCAGGCCGGTGCGGGCCGACGACTTCCCGGCCTGACGCCTCGCCGACCCGGCCGGTCCGCCCGCCCGGCGCCCCCTGTCCGTCCGTTCCGACTCCTCGCCGACCGCTGCCTCCTCTTGTCCGCTGCGATCCCGAACCCGTTCCGGTGGCGTTGCCCTGCGACCCCGTCGTCCCTTGCTTCGCGCCCACTGCCCGCCGCCCATTCCCCGCTCGCACTCCTCGCCGGCCCTCGGCCTGTCCCCTTCGGCCGGTCCGGTCTCCGGCCTGCCTGGAACCGGTCCGCAGCCGCCGTCCCCACGCCCGTGCGGTGCTCCCACGCCCGTGCCGCGCGCGCGAACGCAGCGACACAAGGACTCGACCATGACGGATTCATGCCTCGCCGCAGTTCCCGATCCCTCTGATTCCCCGACCGCCTCCGACACCCGCTACGCCACCGCCGCCGCTACCGCCGCCTCCGTGCCCGCCGCCGCTTCGGCCCCGACCGCCGTCGTGCCCGCTCCCGCCGGGCCCGCCGACGGTCCGGAGCGGATCGACGGACCGGAGCGGATCGCGATCATCGGGATCGGCTGCCGGTTCCCGGGCGGTGCCAGTGACCACCGGTCGTTCTGGCAGAACCTGGTCGACGGCAAGGACTGCATCACGCCGACGCCGCGCAGCCGGTACGACGTGGCCACTCTCGGCAGCCGGGACAAGGCCAAGCCGGGCCGACTGGTCGGCGGCCGGGGCGGCTACATCGACGGCTTCGACGAGTTCGACCCGGCGTTCTTCGGGATCAGCGGCCGGGAGGCCGACCACATGGACCCGCAGCAGCGGAAGCTGCTGGAGGTGGCCTGGGAGGCGCTGGAGGACGGCGGGCAGAAGCCGGGTGAGCTGGCGGGGCGTGACGTCGGGGTCTACGTCGGCGCGTTCACCCTGGACTACAAGATCGTCCAGTTCTCGGACCTCTCCTTCGAGACCCTGGCCGCGCACACCGCCACCGGCACCATGATGACGATGGTGTCGAACCGGATCTCGCACTGCTTCGACTTCCGGGGGCCCAGCGTCTCGCTGGACACCGCCTGCAGTTCCTCGCTGGTCGCCGTCCACCTCGCCGCCCAGAGCCTGCTGCGCGGCGAGACCGACCTCGCGCTGGCCGGCGGCACCCTGCTGCACATCGCGCCGCAGTACACCATCGCCGAGACCAAGGGCGGCTTCCTCTCGCCGGAGGGCCGCTCGCGCACCTTCGACGCCTCGGCGGACGGCTACGTCCGGGCCGAGGGGGTCGCGGTCGTCGCGCTCAAGCGGCTCTCCGACGCCGTGCGCGACGGCGACCCGATCCACGCCGTGATCATCGGCAGCGGGGTCAACCAGGACGGCCGCACCAACGGGATCACGGTGCCCAACCCGGACGCCCAGGTGAGCCTGATCGAGCGGGTCTGCGCCGAGGCCGGCATCACGCCCGGCAGCCTCCAGTACGTCGAGGCGCACGGCACCTCCACCCCGGTCGGCGACCCGATCGAGGCGAACGCCCTGGCGCGGGCGCTGGCGGTCGGCCGCCGCCCCGGCGACAGGTGCTACGTGGGCTCGGTCAAGACCAACATCGGGCACACCGAATCCGCCTCGGGCCTGGCCGGGCTGATCAAGTCGGCGCTGGCGCTGAAGCACCGCCTGATCCCGCCGCACATCAACCTGGAGCGGCTCAACCCGGCGATCGACCCGGCCACCCTGCCGTTCGAGATCCCGTCCGAGCCGACCCCCTGGCCGGACCATCAGGGCCCGGCCAGGGCCGGGGTCAACTCCTTCGGCTTCGGCGGCACCAACGCCCACGTCCTGCTGGAGGCCGCTCCCGAGCCGGCGCCGGCCGAGGAGCCGTCCGAGCCGCCGGAGGGCCCGGCCGTCCTCCCGCTCACCGTCCTGCCGCTCACCGCCCGCGACGCCGCCGCCCTGCCCGAGCTGGCCGCCGGGATCCAGGGCGAGCTGGCCGGTGCGCGCGGCGGCGCCCCCGCCCGACCGGCCGACCTCGGGCACACCCTGGCCCACCGCCGCCAGCACCTCGACTCCCGGCTCTCCGTGGTCTACGACTCGCACGAATCGCTGGACGAGGCGCTCACCGCGTACCTGCGGGGCGAACCGCACCCCCGGGTGCTGACCGGCCAGCGGCGCGAGGCTCGGCACCGCCGGCTGGCCTGGGTCTTCACCGGCATGGGTCCGCAGTGGTGGGGGATGGGCCGCCGGCTCTTCGCGACCGAGCCGGTCTACCGCGAGGCCGTCGAGCGCTGCGCCGAGCACCTCGCCGAGCTCACCGGCTGGTCGCTGACCGACGAGCTGGCCGCCGACGAGGCGCACTCCCGGATGGCCGAGACCTGGCTCGCCCAGCCCGCCAACTTCGCCGTCCAGATCGGCCTCGCCGCGCTCTGGCGCAGCCGCGGGGTGCGTCCGGACGCCGTGGTCGGCCACAGCACCGGGGAGGTGGCCGCCTTCCACGAGGCCGGGGTCTACGACCTGGCCGACGCGGTCAAGGTGGTGGTGCACCGCAGCCGGCTCCAGCAGCGGCTGGCCGGTACCGGCGGCATGCTGGCGGTCTCCCTCACGGAGGCCGAGGCGGTCCGCCGGATCCGCCCGTACGGTGACGCGGTGTCGGTGGCCGCCATCAACAGTCCGACCTCGCTCACCCTCGCCGGGGACGAGAGGGTGCTCGCCGAGCTGGCCGCCGCGCTCACCGCGGAGCAGGTCTTCGCCCGCCCGCTGACCGTCGAAGTGCCGTACCACAGCGCCCGGATGGAGTTGATCAAGGACGAGCTGCTGGAGTCGCTCGCCGACCTCGAGGCCCGCCCCGCCCAGGTGCCGCTCTACCTCACCGGCCGGGAGGGCACCGCGCACGGCACCGAGCTGGACGCCGGCTACTGGTGGCACAACGTCCGCGACAGTGTCCGCTTCCAGCAGGCCGTGCAGCGGCTCGGGGACGACGGGTACAGCCTCTTCCTGGAGGTCGGACCGCACCCGGTGCTGGGCCGCTCGATCCAGGAGACGCTGGAGGCCCGGCCCGGCGGCGCCGAGCGCCCCGAGGTCCGGACGCTGCCCTCGATCCGCCGCCAGGAGGACGAGCGGACCACCTTCACCGCCTCGCTGGCCGCCCTGCACAACCTCGGGGTCGAGGTCGACTGGTCGGTGCTGCAGCCGACCGGGCGCCCGGTCCCGCTACCGCGCTACCCGTTCAAGCGGGACCGGCACTGGGTCGAGCCCCGGGCGGTGGAGCAGGTCCGCCGGGGCCGGCAGGACCACCCGCTGCTCGGCCGCCGCCTCGCGGGGGGCGAGCCCGCCTGGGAGGCCCGGCTGGACGCCGAGGTGCTGCCGTACCTGGAGGACCACCGGATCCAGGGCCGGGTGCTCTTCCCGGCCGCCGGGTACCTGGAGATGGCCGTCCAGGCGGTCCGCGCGCTGACCGGCGGGGCGGACGCGGCGCTGGCCGGGATCGAGCTGCGCAAGGCGCTCTTCCTGCCCGACGAGGAGAGCCGCGCCGTCCAGCTCACCCTCTCCGCCGAGAACGGCTCGTTCACGATCACCACCGGCACGGCCGCCACCACCGGCCCGTCCGGGACGGACGGCGACGGCGACGGCGCCGGCGCCGGAGGCGGGGCCGGGGCCGGGCCGGACCGCACCGTCCACGCCGTCGGCACCGTCCGCCCCGGCCAGCGCCGGCGGCCCGGCCACCGGCTGGACGCCGAGCCGATCCGCGAGCGCGCCGCCCGCCACCTGGCCGGCCCCGACTGCTACCGCGAGCTGGCCGGTCTCGGCTACCACTACGGGCCGGCGTTCCAGGGCATCGACGAGGTCTGGATCGGCCCCGGCGAGGCGCTGGCCGTCGTCCGGCCGACGGCCGCGATCGCCGGGCAGGGCGCCGGCCACCAGGTGCACCCGGTGCTGATGGACGCCTTCTTCCAGACCCTGCTGACCCCCCAGCTCCTGGTGGCGGCCGGCCCTGCCGGTACCGGCATCAAGCTGCCGCTCGCCATCGACGAGGTCCGGCTGGACCCGGTCGGGGAGCAGCCGCTCTGGGTGCACGCCACGGTGACCCGGGACGGCGGCGACGAGCTCGTCGGGGACATCGCCGTCTACGACGGGAGCGGCACCCCGCTCGGCGGGATCACCGGGTTCCGGGCCGCCGACGTGGAGAAGGCCTCCACCGCGGTCGGCCTCGCCACCATCGACGGCTGGCTGGTGGAGCCCTCCTGGTCGGAGCTGCCGGGCGCCTCGGACGCCCCCGACCTGCTGGCCGAGCACCCGGACCACTGGCTGCTGTTCGCCGATGCCGGTGGCGTCGCCGAGGAGCTGGCCGACCGGATCACCGGGCGCGGTGGCAGCTGCCACCTCGTCCGCCCGGGCAGCGGCTACCGGACCGCCGCGGACGGGCGGGAGTCCACCGTGGATCCCGGCTCCGCCGCGGACCTCGGCCGGCTGCTGGCCGACCGGCGGGCCGCCGGGGCCGCCGATCCGGCCGCCGTCGTCCACCTGTGGAACCTCGACCGGCCCGCGCTGGCGGGCGCCGACCACGCCACGGTGGCGGGTCACACCGGCGCCGGCGCCTACAGCCTGGTCACGCTGGCCGCCCTGCTCTCCGCCGAACTGCCCGACTGCAGACTGCACATCGTCACCCGGGCCGCCCAGGCCACCGCCCCCGACGAGCCGGTCGAGCCGCTCGGCGCGCCTGCCTGGGGGATCGGCCGGGTGCTGCGCCACCAGGAGCTGCCCGGCCACCCCGGCAAGCTGATCGACCTCGGTCCGGCCGGCCCGGCCGGAGCGGAGGCGGCCGCGCTGCTGCGGGAGTTCGCGCTGGCCGACGAGGACGAGATCGCGCTGCGAGCCGGGCGCCGGCTGACCAACCGGCTGCGCCCCGCCGAAGGGCTGACCGGTCCGCTGCCGCCCAGCCTGCGCGCGGACGGCAGCTACCTGGTGACCGGAGCGTTCGGGGCCCTCGGCCGGCTGCTCTGCCGCACCCTGGTCCGTCGTGGCGCCCGCCGGCTGATCCTGGTCGGCCGCAGCCCGCTGCCCCCGCGCGAGCGGTGGCGCGGCCTCGACCCGGAGAGCCGGGCCGGTCGCGGTGTCGCCTTCCTGCGCGAGCTGGAGTCGCTCGGCGCCCAGCCCGTTCCGGTGTCGCTGGACATCACCGACGAACGCGCCCTCGCGGACTGGCTCGCGGAGTACCGGGCGCTGGAGTCGCCGCCCGTCCGGGGCGTCTTCCACCTGGCCGGGCAGGTCCGCGACACCCTGGTGGCGGAGCTGGACCGCGAGGTGTTCGACGCCGTCCACGGCCCCAAGGTGCTGGGGGCCTTCGCCCTGCACCGGCAGCTGGCCGGTGAGCCGCTCGACCACTTCGTGCTGTTCGCCTCGATCGCCTCGTTGCTGACCACCGCCGGCCAGACCAACTACGCGGCCGGGAACGCCTTCCTGGACGCACTGGCGCACCACCGCCGCGCCCTCGGCCTGCCCGCCCTCAGCCTGGACTGGGGCCCCTGGGCGACCGGCATGATCGAGGAGCTCGGCCTGGTCGAGCACTACCGCAACAGCCGCGGCATGAGCTCCCTCGCGCCCGAGAGCGGGATGGCCGTGCTGGAGCGGGTACTGGGTCAGGACCGCGCCCAGTTGCTGGTCGCCACCGTGGTCGACTGGCCGGTCTTCCTGTCCTGGTACCCGGCCCCGCCGCCGCTGGTCGCCGGTCTGGCCGCCGCAGCCCGGGAGAACGCGCCGGCGCCGCGGCGGAGCAGCCTGCTGGAGGTGCTGCGGGCGGCCGGCGAGGAGGAGCGCCGGGGGCTGCTCACCGAGCGCTTCGTCGCGCTCGCCGCCACCGTGCTCCGGGTGCCGGCGGAGCAGATCGAGCCCGGTGCCGGCCTGAGCGGGCTCGGGCTGGACTCGCTGCTCGCGATGGAGCTGCGGGCCCGGCTCAACACCGAGCTGGGCACCGCCCTCCCGGTGGTGGCGCTGCTCTCCAACGCCCCGGTGGCCGAGCTGGTCGCCCAGCTGTACGCCGGTCTGGCCGAGTTGATCGAGGACGACGGCACCGGCGCCGGGGCGGCCGAGGTCGAGCGGTACGAGGACGAGTCGCAGCACCCGCTGACGCAGAACCAGAAGGCGCTCTGGTTCCTCAAGCAGCTCAACCCGGACGGCTTCGCCTACAACATCGGCGGTGCGGTCGAGGTCCGGGTGGAGCTGGAGCCGGAGCTGATGGCCGCCGCCTTCCGGACGATGGTCGGGCGCCACCCCAGCCTGCGGGCCAACTTCGTGCTGGACGGCGGCCACGCCGTGCAGCGGGTCCGCGCCGAGGTCGAGCCGGACTTCGGGGTCTTCGACGTCCAGGGGCTGGAGTGGGCGGAGGTCCACGACCTGATCGTCCGCGAGTACCGCAAGCCGTACGACCTGGAGCGCGATCCGCTGGTGCGGTTCCGGCTGTTCAAGCGCGGGCCGGAGCAGTGGGTGATCATGAAGGCCGTCCACCACATCATCTCGGACGCGATCTCCACCTTCACCTTCATCGAGGAACTGCTCGCCGTCTACGAGGGGCTGCGGCAGGGCCGGGCGCCGGAACTGCCGCCGGTCACGGCCCGCTACCTGGACTTCCTCAACCGGCAGAACGAGTTCCTGGCCGGCCGCGAGGCGCCGCGGATGCTCGACTACTGGCGCTCGCACCTGCCCGCCGAGGTGCCGATCCTCAGCCTGCCCACCGACAAGCCGCGCCCGGCGGTGCAGACGCACAACGGCGCCTCCGAGTTCTTCGTGCTGGACGAGCGGCTCAGCGCCCGGGTGCACGCGCTGGCCCGGGAGCACAACGTCACCGTCTTCATGGTGCTGCTCAGCGCCTACTACCTGCTGCTGCACGCCTATTCGGGCCAGGACGACATCATCGTGGGCAGCCCGGTGACCGGCCGCACCGACGAGGAGTTCGGCTCGGTCTACGGCTACTTCGTCAATCCGCTGCCGTTGCACGTCTCGCTGGCCGGGGCGCCGACCGTGGCGGAGCTGCTGGCCCAGGTGCGCACCACCGTGCTGGGCGGGCTGGACAACCAGGAGTACCCGTTCGTGCTGCTGGTGGAGAAGCTCGGACTGCAGCACGACCCGAGCCGCTCGGCCGTCTTCCAGGCGATGTTCATCCTGCTGCACCACAAGGTGGCCACCGAGAAGTACGGATACCACCTGGAGTACATCGAACTCCCGGAGGAGGAAGGGCAGTTCGACCTCACGCTGTCCGCCTACGAGGACGAGGCGGAGCGTCGCTTCCACTGCGTCTTCAAGTACAACACCGACCTCTTCCTGCCGGAGACGATGGCCCGCCTCGCCGGGCACTACACCAACCTGCTGGAGGGGCTGACCGGGGCCGGCGCGGAGCAGCCGGCCACCGGGCTGGAGCTGCTCGGTCCGGTGGAGCGGGCCCGGGTGATCCAGCGGTGGAGCGGTGCCGAGCGGCGGGTGGCCCACGAGGAGCCGGTGCACGAGCTGATCCTCCGAGCGGCCGCCGCCGATCCGGACGCCCCGGCGGTGGCCGCTCCGGCGGAGTCCGGCCCGACCGCCCGGCTGAGCTACGGCGAGCTGGCGCGCCGTTCCCGGAGCGCGGCGGCCCGGCTGAGGGCCCTCGGCACCGGGCCGGGCTCGGTGGTGGCGCTCTGCCTGGACAAGTCGCCGGAGCTGGTCGTCGCCCTGCTGGCGGTGCTCCGCACCGGGGCGGCCTACCTCCCGCTGGATCCGGGTCACCCGGCCGACCGGCTGGCGTACATGATCGAGCACGCCGGCGCCGGGCTGCTGGTCGGTGACCCGGAGCGGCTCGGCGGGCTGCCGGTCCGGATCGTCGCACCGGCGGAGCTCACCGGAGCGGACGAGCCGGGCGGGACCGGCAGCACCGGCAGTAGCGGCGGGTCCGCGGCAGCCGCAGCAGCCGCAGGGTCCGCGGGCTGGTTCACCGACGAGCCGGTGGACCTCGACAGCCCCGCGTACGTCATCTACACCTCCGGCTCCACCGGCCGGCCCAAGGCCGTCCGGGTCTCGCACCGCAACCTCGCCTCGGCCTACCAGGCCTGGCGCGCCGAGTACCGGCTGGACACCGACGCCAGGGTCCACCTCCAGATGGCCGGCCCGTCCTTCGACGTCTTCACCGGGGACTACGTCCGCGCGCTCTGCTCGGGGGCCACGCTGGTGCTGGTCGGCCGGGAGCTGCTGTTCAACACCGCGCGGCTCTACGAGGTGATGCGGACCGAGCGGGTGGACGCCGGGGAGTTCGTGCCCGCGGTGGTCCGGACCGTGATCGGCCACTGCGAGCGGTCCGGCCTGCGGCTGGACTTCATGCGGCTGCTGGTGGTCGGCTCGGACGTCTGGAAGGTCGAGGAGTACGAGCGGCTGCGCGCGCTGTGCGGTCCGCGGACCCGCCTGATCAACTCCTACGGCCTCACCGAGGCCACCATCGACAGCGCCTACTTCGAGGGCCCGGCGGACGGTCTGGAGCCCAGTCGGATGGTCCCGATCGGGCGGCCGTTCCCGAACAGCGCCTTCTACCTGCTGGACGAGCAGGGCCGGCCCGTTCCGCCCGGGGTGCCGGCGGAGCTGTGGATCGGGGGCTCCGGAGTGGCCCTCGGCTACGTCGGCGACGAGGAGCAGACCGCGCGCCGCTTCGCCACCCTGCCGCTCGGCGGGGCGGACGGTACCGAGCCGGTCCGGCTCTACCGCACCGGCGACCTCGCCCGCTGGGACGCCGACGGCGGGGTGCACCTGCTCGGCCGGGCCGACTCGCAGATCAAGGTGCGCGGTCACCGGATCGAGCTGGGCGAGATCGAGACCCAGCTCGCCGAGTGGCCCGAGCTGGCCCAGGCGGTGGTGACCGTCCGGCCGGACCGCAGCGGCGAGAACGTGCTCTGCGCCTACTGCGTCCCCGCCCCCGGGCGGACGGTCGACCGCCGGGAGCTCCGTCGCCACCTGGCGGGCTACCTGCCGACCTTCATGATCCCGACGTACTTCGCCGAGCTGCCCGCGCTGCCGCTCACCGCCAACGGCAAGGTGGACGTCGCCGCCCTGCCCGCGCCCCGTGCGGAGGCCGAGGACCGGGCCGCCGAACCGCCGGTCACCCTCTACGAGGTCCGGATGGCCGAGCACTGGCGGGCGCTGCTCGGCGTCGAGGGGCTCGGCCTGGAGCACGACTTCTTCGAGTGCGGGGGCAGTTCGATCAAGCTGATCGAGCTGATCCACGGGCTGCAGGGCGAGTTCAACATCAGGATCCCGGTCAGCCAGCTGTTCAAGGTCACCACCCTGCACGGGATGGCCAGGACGCTGGAGCACATCATCACCGGCCGGCTGGAAGGCGCCCAGCCGTACCTCTGGTTCAACCAGGAGCAGCAGCAGACCGTCTTCTGCTTCCCGCCGGCCGGTGGCCACGGCCTGGTCTACCGGCAGTTCGCGGCGCACCTGCCGGAGTACCGGATGGTCGCGTTCAACTACGTCGCGGGGGACGACAAGGTCACCCGCTACGCCGATCTGATCGACACCATCCAGCCGGACGGACCGTGCGCGCTGCTCGGCTACTCGCTCGGCGGGAACCTCGCCTTCGAGGTCGCCAAGGAGCTGGAGCGGCGCGGCCGGGCGGTGCCCAATGTGGTGATCATGGACTCGCACCGGATCCCGGAGTCCTTCACGCTCGGCGACGAGCACGTCCAGGCCTTCGAGCAGGAGCTGGCCGAGCACCTGCAGCGGCACACCGGTTCGGAGATCGTCGCCCAGGAGACCCGCGAACAGGCCAGGGACTACCTGCAGTTCTGCAGCCGTACGCCCAACCTGGGGGTGATCGCCGCACCGGTCAGCGTGATCTCCGACGACGTGAAGGTGGCCCTCTACGCGGCGGGCGAGCACGGTGCCTGGCACGGCAGTTCGGCCACCGGTACGGCGGTGTTCCGCGGCTTCGGCACCCACGCCGAGATGCTCGGCCACGAGTACATCGCGCGCAACGCCGGGCTGGCCAGGGAGATCCTCACCGGGGCGGCCGCCGATGCGTCCTGAGCCGTGCACCTCCCCGCGGTCCGGGTCCGGCGACCCGGGCCGCCGCCCCGGCAGTCCCAGTAGCCCCCATGGCCATGGAAGTCCCTCACGAGAGGTGGACCACCTCATGCTCAGGCAGCAGCCGCCGCTGTCCTACCCGTTCGCGTCGCTCGGCCTCGACCTCCACCCCCGGTACGCCGAGTTGCGCGAGCAGCCGCTGGCCCGGATCCGGCTGCCCTACGGTGACGGCGCCTGGCTGGTCACCCGCTACGAGGACGTCCGGACGGTGCTGGCCGACCCGCGCTTCAGCCTCGCCGAGGCGATGGGCCACGACCAGCCCCGGATGCGTCCGGTCGCCCGCAGCGGCGCCGGGCTGTTCTCCACCGAGCCGCCGGAGCACACCCGGCTGCGCTCGCTGGTGGCCAAGGAGTTCAGCGCCCGACGGGTCGAGCGGTTGCGCGTCCGGGCCAGGGAGCTGGCCGGCGAGCTGGTCGACGGCCTGCTGGCGGCGGGTGCGCCGGCCGACCTGGTCGAGGACTTCGCGATCCCGATGCCGACCACCATCATCTGCGAGGTCCTCGGCATCCCCGCCGAGGACCACCGGATGCTCTGGCAGTGGGCGGAGACGGTGCTCTCCGCCGTCACCCCCGGCGAGGTGCTCGCCGTCGAGGGCCAGGCCTTCATCGAGTACATGGCCGGCGTGCTGGACCTGCGCGGCCGCGAGCCCGGCGAGGACCTGCTGACCGTCCTGGTCCGGGCCTGCCGCGAGCAGGGGCTGATCAGCGAGGACGAGCTGCTCTCGATCGCCTGTGACCTGCTGATCGCCGGCTTCGTCTCCACCACCAACCAGATCGGCAACTTCTTCCACCAACTCCTGGTCAATCCAGAGGAGTTGCGCCGTCTCCGGGCGAAGCCCGAACTGATCCCGAAGGCCGTCGAGGAGCTGATGCGGTACGTGCCGCTGCTCACCGGCTTCAGCCTGCCGCGCTACGCCACGGCCGACGTCGAGCTGGGCGGGGTGACGATCCGGGCCGGGGACGCGGTGATGATCGCCACCGCCGCGGCCAACCGCGATCCGGAGGTCTTCGAGGAGCCGGAGCGCCTCGTACTGGACCGCCAGGGCAATCCGCACATCGGCTTCGGCCACGGCGTGCACTACTGCATCGGCGCCCATCTGGCCCGGCTGGAGCTCCAGGTGGCGATCGAGACCGTGCTGGACCGCCTGCCCGGCCTGCGGCTGGCCGTCCCCGAGGACGAACTGCGCTGGAAGGCGGACGCGATGGTGAACGGACTGCAGGCGCTCCCGATCGCCTGGTGACACAGCGCCCGGCACACAGCGCACAGCGAGCAGCGAGCAGCGAACAAGTACGCGGCACACGGCACACGGCACTCGGCACACGGCACTCGGCACACGGCACGACCACGAGGAAGGCCAGGGAATTGGCACGGCACAAGGCGCCAGCGCGCAGACGAGAAACGATGATCATCGTGGGCGGAGGCCTCGGCGGCCTCTCCACCGGGTGCTACGCCCAGATGAACGGGTACCGCACCCAGGTCTTCGAGATGCACGAGATCCCCGGCGGCTCCTGCACCGGCTGGGACCGCAGCGACTTCACCTTCGACTGGTGCATCAGCTGGCTGCTCGGCAACGGGCCGGGCAACGAGATGTACCAGATCTGGCTGGAGCTCGGCGCCCTCCAGGGCAAGGAGATGCGGCACTTCGACGTGTTCAACATCGTCCGCGGCCGGGACGGCCGGGCGGTGCACTTCTACTCCGACCCGGACCGGCTGGAGGCCCATCTGCTGGGCATCTCGCCGGCCGACGCGAAGCCGGTCCGGGAGTTCTGCGACGGCATCCGGACGTTCCGCAAGGCGCTGGCGGTCTACCCGTTCCTCAAGCCGGTCGGGCTGATGGGACGGATCGAGCGCTGGCGGATGCTGGCCTCCTTCCTCCCGTACTTCACCACCATCCGGAAGTCGATCACCGTCCTGATGACCGACTACTCGCAGCGCTTCCAGGACCCGCTGCTGCGCGAGGCGTTCAACTTCATCCTCTACGAGAAGCACCCGGCCTTCCCGGTGCTGCCCTTCTACTTCCAGCTGGCCTCGCACGCCAACCAGGCCGCCGGGGTGCCGGAGGGCGGTTCGCTCGCGCTGGCCCGCTCGATCGAGCAGCGGTACCGGAAGCTCGGCGGCGAGGTGACGTACAACGCCAAGGTCGAGGAGATCCTGGTCGAGGACGACCGGGCGGTGGGCGTCCGGCTGAGCGACGGGCGGGAGTTCCGCTCCGACATCGTGGTCTCCGCCGCCGACGGCCACACCACGGTGATGAAGCTGCTCAAGGGCCGCTATCTGAACGACACCTACCGCAGGCTCTACACCTCGCTGATCGACGAGCCGGGCCAGTTGTCGCCCGGCTACGTCGCGCTCTTCCTGGGCCTGCGCCGGCCCTTCCCGGAGGGCGACCCGTGCACCACCTACCTGCTGGACGAGCAGCGGGCCGCCGAGCTCACCGGCATCCGCTGCCCGAGCATGAACGTGCAGTTCCGCACCCGGCACTACCCGGAGCTGGCGCCGCGGGAGTCCACCGTGGTGTTCGCCACCTACTTCTCCGACATCGACCCCTGGCGGGCGCTGCACGACGGTCCGGAGCAGTCCTCCCGGGTGCGGCGCGGCGAGGAGCTGCACACCCTGCCGGTCAAGCACGGCCGGGAGTACATGGCGGCCAAGCGCAAGGTCCGCAACGGCATCGTGTCGTTCCTGGACGAGCGCTTCCCCGGTTTCAAGAGCGCCGTCGCGGTGGCGGACGTCTCGACCCCGCTCACCCAGGTCCGCTACACCGGGGTCTACGACGGGACGTTCCCGGGCTGGAACCCCTTCGTCGAGGGCAGCGAGACGGTGGAGGAGGAGATCAAGAAGAACGGTCCGGTGCTCCCCGGGCTCTCCGACTTCTACCTCTCCGGCGTCTGGGCCACCATCGGCGGCCTGATCCGGGCGGCCGCCGCCGGCCGGCACGTGATGCAGTTCATCTGCCGGGACGACGGGCGGGAGTTCCGCGCCGAGATCGACCTGAGCGCGCCGCCGCCCACCCATCTGATCCTCCCCGTCGGCCGGCCGCCGAAGCAGCAGACCGGGCCGGTCGAGGAGATCCCGTCCACCAGTACCGTTTCGACAGGGGCCCTGGCATGAAGATCGAGAAGTGGGTGGTCCGCGAGCACCTCGACGGGGTGCCGGACGTCAACCGGATCTACCGGAAGGTGGTCGAGGAGGTCGACGTCACCCTCCGGCCCGACGAGATGCTCTTCCGGACCAGGTACGTCTCGGTCGACCCGTACCAGAACGGCCTCGCGCTGGAGACGCCGATCGGCCACCACATGGGCGCGGACTCGATCATGGAGGTGCTGGAGGCCGGTCCGGAGGCGGCCTTCCAGGTCGGCGACCTCGTCCAGGGCTTCGGCGGCTGGCGCAGCCACGTCGTCCACAACGGCGCCGAGGAGCTGTGGAAGACCGGCGTCTTCCCGATGCTCTTCCCCGCCTACCGCCGACTCGACCCGGCCCGGTACGACGAGCGGCTGCCGCTCTCCACGGCGCTCGGCGTCATGGGCGCGCCCGGGATGACGGCCTGGGGCACGCTGACGAAGTTCCTGGAGGTGCGGCCGGGCGACACCGTGGTGATCAGCGGTGCCTCCGGCGCGATCGGCACCCTGGTGGGCCAGTTGGCCAGGCGCGCGGGCGCCGGCCGGGTGGTCGGCACCACCGCCTCGGCGGGCAAGGCCGCGTACCTGAAGGAGCTCGGCTTCGACGACGTGGTGCTCTACGACCAGGCGGACGACGCCGAGAAGGTCCGCGCGGCGCTGCTGCTCGCCGCCCCGGACGGGGTCGACCGCTACTTCGACAACCTCGGCGGCAGCGTCACCGACGCGGTGTTCACCATGCTCAACGTGGACAGCCGGGTGGCGGTCTGCTGGCAGTGGGCGACCACGGTGAACGGTGAGCTGACCGGGCCCCGGCTGCTGCCGTACATCATGTTCCCGCGCACCACCATCCGCGGGATCTTCGCCCAGGAGTGGTTCGACGAGACGCAGTTGGCGGCGATGCACGCGGACCTCGGCGAGCTGGTCCGGCGCGGCGAGATCCGCTACCACGAGACCGTGCACAAGGGCTTCGACGAGATCCCGAAGGCCTACCGGAGCCTCTACGTCGACCGGGAGGCGAACCGGGGCAAGGTGCTGGTCGAGGTGTGAGGGCCCCGGCCGGGTGAGCCCCGCCGGGTGAGCCCCGCCGGGGCTCACCCGGCGGTCACTCCGGGGTCACTCGTCGTCGAGGTCCGGGCCGCCCGGGTCGCTGCCGTCCGGGGTGCCGCTGAGCGCGTACCCCTGGCGGCGCGCCTCGTAGCAGGCCACCGTGGCGGCGGCGGAGACGTTGAGCGAGCCGACGCGGCCGAGCTGCGGGACGAACACCACCTGGTCGCAGAGCGCGAGCGCGTCGGGGGTGATGCCGCGGTCCTCGTGGCCCAGCACGAAGGCCACGGCCGGGGTCAGCTCGGCGGCGAACATCGGCACCGCCTCGTCCGCCAGCTCCAGGCCGACCACCTTGAAGCCGTCCGCCTTGGCGGCGGCGACGGCCTCGGCGACGGTGGGGAAGTGCTCCACCTTGAGGTACTTGTCGGTGCCCATCGCGGCCTTCTGGGCGCCGGAGGAGCGGACCGACGGGGTGTCGCCGGTGAGGTACAGCTTCTCCGCGCCCATCGCGGCACCGGTCCGGACGACCGAGCCGACGTTGAACGGCGACTGGAGGTTCTCCAGGATCAGCGCGAGCCGGAACTCGTTGCTGCGCCGCCACTGGCGGTGCAAGCGCTTCAGTTCGGTCCCGCGGAGCTGCTTCACGACGTCGTACCTCGTCCACTCTCGGGGCCCTCGCCCTCCGGGCGGGGCCGCGCTTCCAGAATTCGGAACCCGTTGACCGACGTCACGCGGGTGGTCGGGTAGCCCTGGTCGTTCAGCCACTTCTGCAGCGAGTCCGAGCCCAGGTGCTTCTGGACCACCAGGAACGCCGAGCCGTCCGGGGTGAGCCGGCCGAGCCACTGGTGCAGCAGCCGGCGCAGTTCGCCCTTGCCGACCCGGATCGGCGGGTTGGAGTAGATCGCCGCGAACCGCTGGTCCTCGGGGACGTCCTCCGGCAGCGCGGCCTGCACGTTGCCCAGGCCGAGCGCCTCCGCGTTGAGCCGGACCAGCTCCAGCGCGCGGGTGTTCACGTCCACCGCCCAGACCGGCAGCCGCTTGCGCCTGGTCGCCCAGGTCAGCGCGATCGGGCCGTAGCCGCAGCCGACGTCCAGGATCGGGCCGCGGACCCGGGGCGGCGGCGCGTGCTCCAGCAGGATCCGGGTGCCCGGGTCGAGCCGGCTGCGGGAGAACACACCGGCGTCGGTGGTCAGTTCCAGGGTGACGTCCGGCAGGCTGACCGTGATCGGACGGCGCTCGCTGGCGACCTCGGGTGCACCGGTGAAGTAGTGCGAGCCGGACATGATTTCCCCGTCGTTCGTAAGGGCTTCGGGGCCACCGGGTGGGTGAGGGTAAGCCCTGCTGGTACGGCACTGATCGTACCCCCGGCGGCCGGGCACCCGTTTTGCGCGCCGGTGGCCGGGCAGGCGGGAGGCCGGTCCGCAGGCCGCGGACCGGGACCGGACAACACGCCGAAGGCCCGGTGGCGCATCGCGTCCGGGCGGCCCTCGGCGGATACTTCCAGTACCCCAACGGGCCCCGTGGGAGCCTCCGAGCAGCAAGGACGGACGCCATGCCGCAGAATCACGAGGACTACCTGGACGAGGTCGCCGAGGCGGTCGAGCCGGACGACGAGGCGGACGAGGGCGACGAGTACGACGAGCTGGCCGAGCGGCGGGCGCTCGGCGCCGATCCGGCCACCGAGGTCGCGGACGTCGCCGAGCAGAGCCGGGTCGTCGAGCTCGACGAGGACGAGTACCGGGAGTAGCGGCACCGCGCCACTGCCCGCACCGCGCTCCTGCCGGCGCCACTGCCCCGCCGCCACAGCGCTCCGCCGCCACGGCGCTTACGGCGCTCCCCGCCGCTACGGCGGCTACAGCGCCCCGCGCCGTTGCAGCCAGGCGAAGGCCGCCCAGCCCGGCAGCACCGGCAGCACCAGGGTGAGCAGGCGGTAGAGCGCGACGGCCGCCAGCGCGCCGCCCTCCTCCATCGAGGCGGTGTGCTCCAGCAGCGTCACCAGCGCGCTGTCCACGGCGCCGGCCCCGCCCGGGGTCGGCGCCGCGTTGCCGACCGCGTTGCCGATCAGGAAGACCACCGCGACCGAGGCGAAGGCCGGCTCCCGGCCGACCGCCCGGACGCAGCAGTACAGGCAGGCGACCAGACAGAGCGAGACCAGCAGCTGCCCGGTCACGCCGACGGCCAGCCGGCCCGGGCTGCGCAGCAGCTCCAGCAGCCGGGGCAGCACCTCGGAGGTCAGCGGCCGCAGCCGGGCGGCCAGCCAGCGGCGGGCCGGCGGTACGGCGGAGACCCCGGCCAGCAGCACCGCCGCGCCGGCCAGGCCGCTCACCACGGCCGGCAGCGCGTCCAGCTCGGAGCCGCCGGGCTCCAGGTCCAGCAGGTAGACGAAGGCACCGAGCTGGAGCAGGTGCAGCACCAGGCCGAAGAGCTGGCCGACGCCGACGCTGGACAGCGCCTGGGCGGTCGGGATGCCGGCCCGCTGGAGGAAGCGGGTGTTCAGGGCGACCCCGCCGACGCCGCCCGGCGAGACCAGCTTGACGAAGGAGCCGGCCAGCTGGGCGAGCACGGCGTTGCGGAAGTCCAGCCGCTCGGGGACGAAGCCGACGAAGCCCATCGCGGCGGTGAAGTGGCTGGCGGTCGCGGTCAGCACGGCGAGGGCCAGCCAGAGCGGGTCGGCGTCGCCCAGCGCGGCGATCGGGTTCTGCTCGGAGGCGAAGAGCTGCGGCAGCAGCAGCCAGCCGGCGACCACGCCGCCGCCCACGGCCAGCAGCGTCCGGGGCCGCAGGCGCTCCACCTTCACCGCCCGGACGGGTGCCTGCGGCTGGGTCCGCAGGACTTCGGCGCGGATCGCGTCCAGCAGCTCGCCGGGCGGCGCGGGCGCGGCCGCCCGGCCGGCGGCGGGAGCCCCGGGAGCCCCGGGAGCCCCGGGAGCGCTGGGAGCGCTGGGAGCGCCGGGGGCCGCCGGGGCGAGGGCGGCGCAGTGCGCCCGGGCGGTCTGCTTGAGCGCGGCCCGGGTGGTGCGGGCCAGGGCGATCGGCTGCAGCAGCGGCAGGGCCGCGCCGACGGCGTCCGGCCCGAGCACCGCCACCGCGCTGCGCACCGACCGCTCGGCACCGACCCGCAGGGCGAGCGTGGTGAGCAGCTGGGCGATGTCGCAGCGCAGCACCAGCTCGCTCGCCGCGATGTCGCCGTCCGCGAGGTCCACCAGGTGCACCGCGCCGGCCCGGTCGACCAGGAGCGAGGAGGGGACGAGGGCCCGGTGCGAGATCTCCCGCCGCTGGAGCAGGGCGAGCTGGGACCAGGCGTCGGCGAGCAGCGGGTCGGTCAGCTCGTCGGTGGCGAGCTGGTCCAGGGTGCGGCCGGGCAGGTACTCGTACGCGACCAGGGCGCTGTCCCGGCCGAGCCCGGCGGTGGCGGCGATCCGGCGGGTGCGGACGCCGGCGGCGACGGCGGCGTAGGAGACCAGTGCCTCGTGCTCCAGCCCGGTGCGCAGCGAGCGCAGCGCGCGGGGGTGCGGGGCGGTGCGCAGCCGCAGCCGGCGCCAGGCGCGCTGGACCAGGGCGGCGGTGACGGCCTGCCGGTCGAGCAGCTGGACGTCGAGGTCGGGGCGGCCGGCCTCCTGGCGGACCAGGTAGCGGTCCGGCCCGGCGGGGTGGGCGGCGACGGGGCGCAGGCCCGCCTCGCGCAGGCTCTGCAGGAGCTGGGCGGGCCGGGGCCGGGGGTCGGGGGTGCCGACGGCGTAGAGGGTGCCGTGCGCGGCCGTCCAGCCGAGCAGCAGGCCGAGCAGCAGGGCGGTCGGCGTGGCGTACCCGGCGGCCAGTCCGGCGAGGGCGGAGACCGACAGGACGATCCGGGGGACCCGGTGCTCGCGGGCGGCCGAGGCGGTCATGAAGGCGAAGACGGGGGCGAGGTAGCCGTAGACCGGTTCGGTGTGGGCGAGGCCGGCGCCGGGCAGCGGCTGGGTGAGGGCGGCGACCAGCGAGGCGGGGGCGAGCTCGTCGAGCCCGAGGTCCATGGCGACGCAGGCGCCGTAGGCGAGGACGGCGGCCAGCAGTCCGTCCGAGAGGTGCTGGAGGATGCGCCGGCGGTCGGGCACCGCCGAGAGCAGCCGGCGGACCGCCGACCAGACCGGTACCAGCAGCAGGGCGGCGGTGGAGAGCCCGCCCGCCAGCGCGGCCAGCGGGCGGGGCACCAGCCGGGCGGCCTGGGCGACGTCGGCGGCGATGCCGCTGGTGGTGGCGCGGGCGTAGTCGGCGAGCAGCAGGGTCAGCGCGATCGTGGCGAGGCCGACGAGCAACCGGATCAGCGCCACCGGCTGGCGGACCCGGCCGGCGGCGGCGGGGCCGGGCGTGCCGGGCCGGGCCGCCGGTATGTCCGGCGGGAACGCGGGACCGGCCGGGCCGGGCGCGGTGGCCTGCCCGGGTGCGCCGGGGCGTTCGGGGGTGCCGGCGTGGCGGGGGGCGTCGGCCGGGCCGGGCGCGGTGGCCTGCTCGGGGAGAGCGGTCGGTCCGGGGACGGCGGGCTCGGTGACCCCGGCCCGCCCCGGAGCACGGTCCGGCCCCGGCGTACCGGTCGGCCCGGGCGGGCCGCCCGCCCGGGCACCGCCGGTGTCGCTGTTCGTACTCCCCGCCACGATCGCCACGGTTGGCATGCTCCCACGACGGCCCGCCGCCCGGTGGGGGAACCCGGGCGGGGCCGCCGACGGCTCAGGCCTGCCGGGTCGGCAGGGCGACCAGGTGGCGGAGGTTGACGTGCCGGGGGCGGGTGACGGTGTAGGCGATCAGGTCGGCGATGTCCTCGGAGGTCATCGCCGGGATCGCGGCGAACATCCCGCCCAGCTGCTCGCGCAGCGCCGGGTTGTCGATGTGCCCGGCCAGCTCGGTGTCGGTCAGCCCGGGCTCGACGGTGCTGACCCGGACGTCGCGCGGGCCCAGCTCGGTGCGGAGCGCGGCGGAGAGCTGGGTGACGGCGGCCTTGGTGGCCCCGTACACGGCGTAGTCGGGGAAGACGACGTGCGAGGCGATGGAGGAGACGTTGACGAGGTCGGCGGTGCGGCCCTCGCCGGCGGCCGCGGTGAGGTCCGCGGTGAAGGCGCGCAGGATCCGCAGCACACCGGTGAGGTTGGTGTCGATCATGCGGGTCCACTCGTCGAGCCGGCCGTCGGCGACGGGGTTGGGCAGCATCACGCCCGCGTTGTTGACGACCAGGTCGACCGCGCCGTAGGCGTCGTGGACGGCCTTGACGGCGGCGTCCACCGAGGCCTGGTCGGTGAGGTCGGTGGTGACGGCGAGCGCCTGGCCGCCGGCCGAGGCGATCTCGGCGGCGAGCGCGTCCAGCCGCTCCGTGCGGCGGGCCAGCAGGGCGACCCGGGCGCCGCCCCCGGCGAGCAGGCGGGCGGTGGCCTCACCGATGCCGCTGGCGGCTCCGGTGACGACGGCGGTACGGGTGGCCAGGGCGGCGTAGCTCATGAGGTCCTGCCTTCGTGGTCCTTGCGGTCGGGCTGACGGGACCACTCTGCGCGGGCCCGGGCGGGCCATCCAGGGCCACCGATGTCCTGGGAAAGCGCAGCCCGGGGACAGCCTTTCCCGGGACCACGGTTCCTGGTACCGCCTTTCCTGGGTAAGGCCGTACCACCCTCGCGGCGCGCGGCCGCGGCTACGCTGCGGGCATGGAGAACACCGTCGGGGACTTCCTCCGCTCGCGCCGGGCCCGGATCCAGCCCGAGGAGGTGGGCCTGCCCTCGCACGGCCGCCGCCGGGTGCAGGGCCTGCGCCGCGAGGAGGTCGCGCAGCTCGCCGGGGTCAGCGTCGACTACTACGTCCGGCTGGAGCAGGGCCGGGGCGGCAGCGCCTCCGACGCGGTACTGGCCGCAGTGGCCCGGGTGTTGCGGCTGGACGAGGTGGAGGCCGCGCACCTGCGCGCTCTGGCCCGCCCGGCCACGACGGCCGGCGGCGGGCGGGTGGTCCGCGAGGGCACCCGGCTGCTGCTGGACCTGATGGCCGGGGTGCCGGCCTTCGTCCTCGGCCGCCGGATGGACGTGCTCGCCTGGAACGCCCTCGGTGACGCGGTGCAGGGCTACTCGGCCACCCCGCCGGACCGGCGCAACGCCGCCCGGTACGCCTTCCTCGATCCGGCGGCGCGGGAGTTCTACCCGCAGTGGGACGCGGTGGCGGCCGAGACGGTCGCCTATCTGCGGCTGGACGCCGGCCGGCACCCCGAGGACGCCAAGCTGGCCGCACTGGTGGGCGAACTCTCCGTGCGCAGCGAGGAGTTCCGTCGGCTCTGGGCGGACCACCTGGTGAAGCAGAAGACCCACGGCGTCAAACTGATCCACCATCCGCTGGTCGGCGAACTCGACTTCGGCTACGAGACCTTGAGCGTGAACGGCTCGCCCGACCAGCTGCTGGTCGCCTACACCGCCCCGCCGGGCTCGCCGACCGCGCAGAAGCTCGCGATGCTGGCGAGCTGGACGGCCCCGGGGGCGCAGGTCCCCGCGGAGTGAGCCCGCCGTGTGACGCGGGCCAGCGTCACACGGCGTGGCCGCCGCACGGCCGGGCGGCAGACGGCCGGGCGGGAGACGGCCGGGTGCGGCCCGGCTCGGGCGTGTCTTGGGCGCCCGCCCGGGGCTGCCGTCACTACTCTGCGTGCATGAGCTCCTGCGAAGACCTCGCCGCGGCACCCCAGGACATCGCGCCCCTGCCGCCGCCCGACGGCTGCGCCGACTGCCTGGCCGCGGGCCACCGGGACTGGGTGCACCTGCGGCTCTGCCTGGACTGCGGGCACATCGGCTGCTGCGACTTCTCCCCGGGGAAGCACGCCACCGCGCACTTCCACAACAGCTCCCATCCGGTGATCCGCTCGTACGAGCCGGGGGAGGACTGGCGCTGGTGCTTCGTCCACGAGGTCATGGGCTGAGCCCCACCGCTCCGCCCCGTCCGTACCGGCACCGTCCCGCCCGTACCGGCGCCGCCCCGCCGCTCAACCGTCCCGCCGCTCAACCGCCCCGCCGGCACCGGCTCGCGCGGACGTCGCCGGCCGCCCGGAGGTGTAATCCTCCCCAATCCCGGACATAACGCCCGTGCGGCCCTCCCGGTCGACGCCCCTCGTGGGCCGGTGACCGCCGAAGGGAGGTCGATGATGACCAAGCGAACGCCGAGCGGCACCGACAAGCTCCGCCGGGGCACCCACGAGCTGCTGGAGCGCCGGGGCATGGCGATGACCCCGAAGCCGCTCCCCCCGAGGCTAGGCACCCGTACCCCGTCCGCCGCCGGGTCCGGCTCCGACGGGGCCTTCCGGCACGGCGGCCGGGACGTCGGGACGACGGCCATGCACTCCGCCCCCGCGATGCACGCCGAACTCAAGGGCCACCGCCACCGCGGGGCGGAGAAGCACTCCGCGCACTGAGCGGGACGCCTTTCGTCAGGGGGCGGGCGCCGAATGCGGCGCCCGCCCCCTGACGTGTGCCCGGGAGCGTCCCCGAACCGTCTCGGGGTCGCCTCAGGGGCAGCTGGGGGCCCGTCCCGGATGGCCGGTGCGCCGCGCTCCCGAAGACTCGTTCCCGGGTGGACCGCCACCCGCTGGGAGAGCGTCACCCGCCGGACGAGCCGCACTTGGAGCGCAAGCCGATGAAGACCCCCGTACGCGACCGCCGTTGGAACACCCTCGCCGTCTCCGGCGCGCTGCTGGTGGCCGCCGTCGCGGGCATCGCGACGCCCGCCCTGGCGGCCGACCGTCCGACGGACAGCGCGAGTTCGGCCGCCGCCGTCCGTCTGGCCGGGCCGCCGGACGGCGCGGCACTGGCGCGGACGCTCGCCGACCTGCCGACCGGGGGCGTCACCGGCGCGCTGGTCCGGGTCGGCGGCCGGGGCGGCCAGTGGTCCGGCACGGCGGGGGCCGGGGTGTCGGCGGACGCCCGCTTCCGGATCGGCAGCATCTCCAAGGTCTTCACCGCCACCGTGGTGCTCCAGCTCGCCGCCGAGCGGCGGATCGACCTGGACGGCACCGTCCAGCACTACCTGCCGGGGCTGCTGCCGGCCTCCTACCCGCCGGTCACCGTGGGCCAGTTGCTCGACCACACCAGCGGGCTGCCGGGCGGCGGCGGTCTGACCTCTGGGGACGGCACGGAGAGCTGGTTCGCCGCGCACAGGGCCGACTCCTGGACGCCCGCCCAGGTGGTCGCGGACGCCGTCGCGCAGCCGATGGGCTTCGCGCCGGGCACCGCGCAGCAGTACAACGGCATCAACACCTTCATCGCCGGGATGCTGGTCGAGAAGGTCACCGGCCGGACCTTCGCCCGCGAGGTGCAGACCAGGATCGCCCGGCCGCTGGGCCTGCGCGACACCGTCGTCCCGGACCGCGACGACCTCGCGCTGCCCGCCCCGCACGCTCCCGCGTGGGTGGACGTCACCGGCCCGGACGGCGTCCGGCAGCGGGTGGACGTGACCGAGCAGAGCCCCTGGCCGTGGGCGGAGGGCGGCATGGTCTCCTCGGCCGCCGACCTGGACCGCTTCATGACGGCGCTGCTGCGCGGCCGGCTGCTGCCGCCCACCCAGCAGGCCGAGCTGTTCGACGTGCCGGACGTGCCCAACCACCGGAACAAGAACTGCGAGATCGGTCCGACCGCCGGTCACGCCTGCTTCAGCAAGGGCCTGATGAGCGCCACCCTGCCCAACGGCGTCCAGGTCTGGGGCAAGACCGGCTCCCGGCCCGGGTACACCAGCGGGGTGTTCGCCACCAAGGACCTCGGCCGCAAGGTGGTCTACTCGATCAACCCCACCGGTCTGTCCGGTGCGGAGTTCCCGAAGGTCTGGCAGATCGTGACCACCTCCTTCGACTCGGCCCAGGAGTACCCGAAGGCGGGGTGACCGGAAGGGGGCGGCCCGGGTTGTCGGTCCCCTGCGGTACGTTCACCGTGATCTCTGGCGAGGCGAGGACACGGGGGCGCGCGATGGCCGACCTGATGACGGACGAGCCGGTCGAGCCGGTCGAGCTCCAGCTGGAGCGGTACCGGAGGGAGCTGACCGGCTACTGCTACCGCATGCTCGGCTCGGTCTTCGAGGCCGAGGACGCGGTGCAGGAGACGATGGTCCGCGCCTGGCGCGGCCACCGGGGCTTCGAGGGCCGGTCCGCGCTGCGCTCCTGGCTGTACCGGATCGCCACCAATGTCTGCCTGGACGCGCTGAACGGCCGCAACGGCCGGGCCCGTCCGATGGACCTCACCGGGCCGTCCACCGTGGCCACCGCCACCGAGGCGCAACTGCCCGAGGTGACGTGGATCGGGCCGGCGCCGGACGGCCGGATCCTGCCCGAGACGGGGGACCCGGCCGAGGTGGCCGCCCAGCGCGACTCCGTGCGGCTGGCGTTCGTGTCGGTGCTGCAGCGGCTCGCGCCCCGGCAGCGGGCGGTGCTGATCCTGCGGGAGGTGCTGGGCTGGAAGGCGGCCGAGGTCGCCGAGCTGCTCGGGGTCACCGTCGCCTCGGTCAACAGCGCGCTCCAGCGGGCCCGGGCGGTGCTCGCGGCGGACGCCTCGGCCGCCCGTCCGGCGCCCGCCCTGGACGACGACCACCGCGCGCTGCTGGCCCGCTACGTCAGCGCCTTCGAGGCGTACGACATGGACGGGCTGGCCGCGCTGCTGCACGAGGACGTCACGCTCAACATGCCGCCGTACGAGCTGTGGCTGACCGGGCACGCCGACATCCGCGAGTGGATGCTGGGCCCCGGCCACGGGTGCCGGGGTTCGCGGCTCGTTCCGGTGGAGGCCAACGGCAGTCCGGCGTTCGGCCAGTACCGGCCGACCCCGGCGGGCGGGCACGAGCCGTGGGCGCTGATCGTGCTGGAGGTGTCAGCGGGCCGGATCACCGGTCTCACCAACTTCCTGGACACCGACACGCTCTTCCCGCTCTTCGGTCTCCCGCCCCGGCTGGAGGGGTAGCACCCCGGCGACCGGCAGGGCGCCGGCCAGGCCGCTGAACGCGAGCAGCTCCCGCAGGGGGCCGCTCGCGTTCAGCAGTACCACCCGCACACCGTGGCGCCCGGCGGCGAGCCGGAGCCGGGCGAGGGCGTCGACCACCGCCAGGTCGGGGGTGGTGACGGCGCCGACGTCGCAGGTCAGCGTCGGGCGGGTGGGGGGTTCGCGGTGGGTGTGGTGAGGGCTGTTCGGGCGAGTGTCCATGCAGGGCAGACCGTGCGGGCGGTCCCGGCTCATCGGCCTGCGGCGAGGTTCCTGGAGCAGGCGGCGGCGGAGTCTCTCGGAGAAGTTCGGAAAGTCTCCGGTGGAGCGATGAGTTCCGCGGCCGGCCCCGGTCTACCCCTGTGAAAGCGACGCACCGCGGAAAACCCGCACCGCGGAAGCCCCGCACCGCGGAAGCCCCGCACCGCACCACGACCACGACCACGGAGGACACACCATGAGCGAGAACCTCGGCGAGCTGACCATCACCCGCGAGCTGCCCGCCACCCCGGCGGTCGTCTTCCGGGCGTACACCGAGCCGGAGCGGTTCGTCCGCTTCTGGGGCCCGGTCGGCACCCACGTCCCGCTGGACACCGTGACCATCGAGCCGAAGGTCGGCGGACGCTACGACAGCACCATGGTCATCGACGCGACCGGGGACCGCTACCCGCTGCGGGGCGAGATCACCGACATCCGGCCCGGAGAGCTGCTGGCCTTCCAGGAGGAGGGCGTCGGGCTGCGCTCCAGCCTCACCCTCAAGGACCTCGGTGACGGCCGGACCGAGGCCGTCCTGCACCAGACCGACGCGCCGGACTTCTACTGCGGTCCGGAGGCGCGGGCCGGCCTCAACTCCAGCTTCGACCGCCTGGTCGAGTACCTCCTGGACGGGTCCTGACCGGCCGGGCGCGGGGAGCGGCAGTGGTGGCAGAGTGGGGCGCAGTGATCCCCGCGCCGTAGGAGGCCCTCTGTGTCGGCTGAGCCCTTGAAGTCCCGCGAAGAGTGGCTGGCGTCGCTGCCGCGGATCTACGCGGCAGCCGGCTGCGTGCTGCGGGACGAGTCCGGCCGGATCCTGATCGTGAAGGCCGGGTACCGGGAGCACTGGCAGTTCCCGGGCGGCACGATCGACCGCGGCGAGGGTCCGGTCGCGTGCGCCGAGCGGGAGCTGACCGAGGAGACCGGGCTGGTCCGCCCGGCCGGCGAGCTGCTCGTCATCTCCTGGACCCACCCCTCGGACGAACTCGACCACCCGGCCGAGCACTTCCTGTTCGACTTCGGCACCGTCCCGGACGGCACCCCCGTGACCGTCCCGGCCGGCGAACTGGACGACCACCGCTGGGCGACCGATCAGGAGGCGCTCGAACTCCTCGGTCCGGCCCGTTCGTTGCGCCTTCGGGCGGCGATGGAGGCGGCCGCCGACGGGCGGGTGCGGATCATCTCCACGCACATCTCCGGCTTCTGAGCGGTCGGGGGCCCCGGCGGGCCGGAGCCCCCGACGGGCGGGTCACTCCGGCGAGCCGGTGGTCGCCGCGATGAGGGCCGTGACGGCCTCCGAGGTGAAGTTCTCGACCTCGGCCTTGTCCACGCCGAGGTCGGCCAGCGGTCCGGTGCCGTCGGCCTGCTCCAGCAGCGCCAGCAGGATGTGCTCCGTGCCGACGTAGTTGTGGCCCAGCTTGAGCGCCTCCCGGAAGGTCAGCTCCAGCACCTTCTTGCCCTCGGTGTCGTAGGGGATGAGCCCGGGCACCTCCTCGACGGCGGCCGGCAGGGCGGCGGTGGACGCCTCCCGGACGGCTGCCGGGGTGACGCCCTGGGCGGCCAGCGCCTTGACCGCCAGGCCCTCCGGCTCGACCAGCAGGCCGAGCAGCAGGTGCACGGTGCCGATCTCGGCGTTGCCCGCCGTCCGGGCCTCCTCCTGGGAGGCCATCACGACGTGCCGGGCCCGGGGGGTGAAGCGGCTGAAGCCCTGGCTCGGGTCGAGGTCCGAGGGCGCGCCCGGGTCCTTGGGGACGAACCGCTTCTGGGCGGCCTGCTTGCTGACGCCCATGCTGCGGCCGATGTCGGTCCAGGACGCGCCGGAGCGGCGGGCCTGGTCGACGAAGTGGCCGATGAGGTGGTCGGCCAGCTCACCGAGGGCGTCGGCGGCGATGACCGCGTCGGAGAGCTGGTCCAGCGCGTCGGAGTGGACCTTCTTGATCGCGTCGATCAGGTCGTCGAGGCGCATCGGTGTGGTCTTGGGAACAACGGGATTCTCCATGCGTCAACCGTAGGTTGTCGACCCGGAGGTCGTCAACCATCGGTTGACGATTGAGCGAGTTGGCCCCGACCGGCCCCGCTCAGCCGGTCTTCTCCCAGACGTACGCGGCCGAGACCGGGTGGCTGCGGTACTTCTCCCACTTGGGCTTCAGGGCGATCCACGCGTCGTCGACCACCGCCTCGGCCATCTCGGCCAGCCGCCAGCCGGCCGCCAGTCCGGCGCTCAGGTGGTCGGAGACCAGGTGGACGTGGGTGGTGATGGCGACGTCGGCACCGGCGGCGCTCGTGAAGTGGGTCGGCATGCCGGCCGCCATGATGAAGTACGGGTGCAGACCGACCAGGACGCAGCGCCCGCCCGGGCGGGCCAGCCGGAAGGCCTCCCGGTAGAGCGGGCCGAGGTCGGCCAGGTGCTCGTCGATCAGCGAGGAGATCACCAGGTCGTAGCCGCCGCCGGGCAGTCCGGTGGCGGCGACGTCGGCCTCGGTCAGGGTGTCGTGGACGGCCTTGCCCTTGGCGACCGCCAGCATCTCGGGGGTGAGGTCCACGCCGTCCAGGACCAGGCCGTCGGCGGCCTTCCCGCGCAGCCAGGCGCCGGTGCGGCCGGTGCCGCAGCCGAGGTCGGCCGCGCGGGTCACCTCCGCCCAGTCGGGGGTCGCGAGCCGCTCCAGCACCGCGAGGTCCATGGCGTCCTCGACCGTTCTCTCGTACGTCTCCACCCACTGGGCGTAGCCCGTACGGACGTCCACGGTCGGGTAGTTGCGGGTGTCGAAGTCTGAGAAGTGCACCATGGCGCGAGTATGTCCGGCGGTCGCGAACGAGCGCGAACGATTTACCGCACCCGGCCCGCGCGTCCGGGGCAAGTCCGCGGCGACCGCGCCCGCCCCGAGCGACCGCGCCCGCCCCGAGCGACCGCGCCCGCCCCGCGCGTTCAGAGGGACAGCTTGAACCCGTCGTGGCTGCGCGCGAAGCCGAGCGAGGCGTAGAAGCGGTGCGCCTCGGTGCGGCGCTTGTGGCTGGTGAGCTGGACCAGCGTGCAGCCGCGCCCGCGCGCCCGCTCGACGGCCCGGGTCAGCAGGTCCCGCCCGAGGCCGCCGCCCCGGCGGTCCGCGCGCACCCGGACGGCCTCGATCAGGGCGCGCTCCTCGCCGCGGCGCCCGAGACCGGGGATGTAGGTGAGCTGGAGGCAGCCGAGCACCGTCCCGTCGCCCTCGTCGAGCACCAGCAACTCGTTGCGGGCGTCCGTGTCCACCGCGGCGAACGCGCGGGCGTAGGCTTCGTCGACCTGCACGGTGGCGGGGTCGGTCACCCCGTCCTCGTCGGTGAGCAGCGCGATGACGGCGGGCAGGTCCTGGCGGGTCGCGGTTCGGAGGATCACGCCCGGAGTCTGCCAGACCGGGCGGCGGCGACGACCCTGGGAGGGGCATGCGCATAGTCACGCTTCCGGAGACCGCCGTGCCGGACGAACTCAAGCTCCAGGTGGCCGGGTTGCAGGAGCAGGCCTGGCCAGGGCCGCCGGCGCCGTCCACCGCTCCGGTGCACGACCCGGCGCTGCGCCCGGTGTCGATGCTGCTGCTGGACGGCGGCCGGGTGGTCGCCGCGCTGGACGTGCTCTCCAAGCGGCTGGAGCACGCCGGGCGGACGTACGCGGCGTGCGGGCTGAGCGCCGTGGTCACCGACCGGGTGGAGCGCGGCCGCGGGTACGGGCGCCGGCTGGTCGCGGCCGCCCGCGCCCTCGTCGAGGAGGGCGGCGCGGACCTCGGGCTCTTCACCTGCGACCGGGTGCTCCGGCACTTCTACGAAGGGGCCGGCTGGGAGTTGCTGCCGGGCGCGGTGCTGGTCGGCGGGACGCCCGAACTGCCTTTCCCCAGCGACCGGGAGGGCTTCGACAAGGTGACCATGGCGGGCTTCTTCACGGAGCGCGCCCGCCGGCACCGGGCGGACTTCCCGGGCAGCCGGATCGCCCTCCACCCGGGTGAGATCGACCGGCTCTGGTAGCGGAGCGGACGTAGCGGGCGGAGCGTCAGCTCGTGCGGTCGGGGCGGGAGTCGAGCAGGCGGGAGCGGACGGCGGCGAGGTCCGCCGGGTCGACGCCGGCGGCGAGCAGGTAGCGGGCCGGGTCGAAGCCGTCCAGGGTGGCGTGGAGGGCGGCCTCGGCGGTGGTGCCGGCCTCGGCGAGCACCGTGTCGATCCGGCGGTACTGGTCCGGCAGGCCGAGCATGCCGTACAGCGGGCGGACGTTGGCCGCGCTGAGCAGGTAGTCGGCGACGATCTCGGACGGCTCGACGCCCGCGAGGGCGAGCAGCAGCAGGGCGGCGAGGCCGGTGCGGTCACGACCGGCGCCGCAGTGCACGACCAGCCCGCCGGGCCGGGCGCCCGCCACGGTGGCGACCAGTTCGGCGGCGGCGCGCGGGCAGTGGTCGAGGTAGGGGCGGAGGGCGAGCGGGGTGCCGTCCAGTCGGCCGTACCGCTCCCACCAGGCGGGGCCGGCGAGTTCGTCCAGTGGGACGCGGACCAGCTGGACGTCCTCGGGGAGCGGGAGGAGCGGGCGGTACTCCTCGATGTTGCGCAGGTCGACGACGGTGCGTATGCCGTGGTCGAGCAGGGTGTCCCAGCCCTCGGCGGTGAGGCGGTCGAGGTTGTCGGCCCGGACGATCGCGCGGTGGGCGGTGCGGGTGCCGTCGCCGGTGCGCAGGCCGCCGAGGTCGCGGACGTTGAGGCAGCCGTCCCAGTCGAGCGTGCGGTCCTCGGTGGTGGTCAGCGCGTGCGTCCGGCTCATCAGGATCCCCGTTTCCTCGCCGGGGGTCCGTTACCCCCTCGTTATATGGACTCCGGAGCCGCCCCGATGGTTCCTCTGCTGTGCGGCGGGCCGTCGGGGGCGGGCGGGGTGGAGCGGGTCGGGCGGGTGGTGCGGGTGCGGTGAATCAGGTGGGTCAACGTGCCTGCGGTGAGCGGCGGTTGGTGGTTCAGAGGCCGGTCGGCTCGGCGGCCTCGGTGCGGACCAGCTTCTCCATCGGGTCGGCGGCACGGTGGCCGAGCACCGAGCCGGCCGCGATCGCGCCGATCAGGAAAGCGGTGGACAGCCAGGCCATGGTCGAGACCGGCAGGGTGAAGGCGCCGACCACCCGGGCCACGCACTCGGTCAGCAGGGCGGTGCCCCAGATGCCGGAGAAGAGCCGCTCGTAGCGGCGGAAGGAGCGCGAGCGGGCCGCCCGGCCGTCGGCCAGCCGCTGCCAGGCGGCGGAGCGGGCCCGGTCGCCCTTGGTCAGGAAGGGCATCAGCATCGGCGACATCATCGGCCGGCCGAGGAAGACGGAGACCAGGATCGCCAGCGCGAGGGAGCCGCTGAGCGCGCCGTCCTTGGCGAGCATCAGCCGCGCGTCGCCGGTCACGGTGGTGAGCGCCAGACCGATCACGTTCACGCCGAGCATCATCGAGGCCCACAGGTTGACCTTCCGCTCGCGGACCAGTCCGACGACCGTCCGGACGGCCGGGACGGCGCCGCTCCAGGCGAGGGCGGCGAACTGGCTCATCCCGAACGCGGAGTGCAGCAGGTAGTAGCCGGCCAGCGGGGTCACGACGTCCAGCGCGAGCGGGCGGAGCGTGGCGACCAGCGGGTTCGGAGCCTTGGCGGCGGCGGTCCCGGCGGTCCCGGCGGTCCCGGCGGTGGTGGCGGTGGTGGTGGCGGTCTGGCTCATGGTGGGCTCTCCCCTGGCTGGTGCTCGGCCTGCGGGCCGGTGCCCGCGTCGTGCCTCCAGTCTCCCGAGCCGACCCTGCGTCAGAGCAGTGTCGTCCGTTGCGGGATCCGCATGACAGTTGTCACGACGCGCACCATGACAGCGCCGTTGACCTGCGCGTTCAGCCGGTGGTCGGGTCGATGCGCCAGAGCGGTCGGCCGAGCCTGTCCACGCAGCGCACCGCGCGGAAGCGCTCGTCCCCGACGGATGAGGAACCCGCGGGCGACGCCCTGGAGGACGGTCCGCGCCACCGCGGCCGCCCCGGTCCGCGCGACCGCGTCCGCCCCGGTCCACGCGCCGGTCAGGACGAGCTCCTTGTCGACCAGCTCGGCGCGCCGGATCCGCGCCACCGAGACGGCCGGCAGGACGGCGTTGACCTGCTTCGGCCCGGCGGTGTCCAGATAGGTCTCGCCGGTGCCGTCGCGGTCCCGCTCGGCCCGGCGCCGCAGCTCGGGCAGGCCGTAGTGGTCGACGGCGGCGATCGAGTCGTCCAGCGCGACCCGCCGGCGCGGTCCCGGCCGCACCTCCCACCAGAGGTCCTCGCCGACCGGCAGCACCTCGCCGATCCGGGCCCGCCAGATCTCGATGCCGTAGGCGGCGCGCGGGTCGGGTCGGGGCGCGGCGCGTTCCGGGCGGGGCACGGCGCGCGGCGCGGGGGTGTGGGCGCAGGCGGGCCCGCCCCGGCCGGCACGGATCCGGCCGGGGCGTGACAGGGGCAGGCGGTCGCGGCGGGGTCGGTCCGGGACCGCCGTGCCCACCTCCCACGCTCGCGGGCGGGCCCCGGTCGGTCCGCGGGCGAAGGGCAGCGACCGGCGGGCCTTCGGGCCCCGGCGCCCTGCGCCCTTGGTCGGTACGGCCCTACCGGGCTCCGACCGGCTCCGCCCGGTCCGGCTCCGTTCCAACCGACCTGGCGGGATCCCGACCGCGCCTGCGCCGCGCCGGCCGGCCTCGGTCGGCGCGGTTCCGGGCGCCCCGCTCCGGGCGCGCCGGGGGCCCGGGGGCGCGGGCGGCCGCCCCGCGAGCGGGGGCCATGGAAGCGCGTGGCCGCGTCCAGGAGCCCCCGGAGGGTCGGGCGCGCGGCGTACATGGCGCATGATGTGGCGGGTGCAGAGTGCAGAGCGCCCCGGAGCGGGCACCGACAACCCCGTCGGCCGGTCCGGTCCGGCGGCACGGACGTCCGGCCCACCACCGCCTCCGTCCGGGGGTGCGGCCCCGGCACCGGTCGACCTGTCGGAGGCCGTCCGGGCGGCCCAGGCCGGTGACGAGGAGGCGTTCCGCCTGCTGTTCCGGAGCGTCCAGCCGGGACTGCTCCGCTACCTCCGGGTGCTGGTCGGCGGCCGGCCCGAGGACGTCCAGGACGCCGAGGACATCGCCTCCGAGGCCTGGCTGCAGATCGCCCGGGACCTGGGCGGGTTCTCCGGCGACGGCGACGGCTTCCGGGGCTGGGCCGCCACCATCGCCCGCAACCGCGCGCTGGACCACCTGCGCGCCCGCCGTCGTCGCCCGGTCGCCGACCTGCCCTTCGAGTACCTGGCCGAGCTGGCCGCCGGGGACGACACGGCGGGGTCGGCGCTGGCCGCCGTCGGCACGGCGGACGCGCTGGCCCTGATCTCCCGGCTGCCGCGCGACCAGGCCGAGGCCGTCCTGCTGCGGGTGGTGATGGAGCTGGACGCGGAGAGCGCCGCCCGGGTGCTCGGCAAGAAGTCCGGCAGCGTCCGGATGGCGGCGCACCGGGGGCTGCGCCGACTCGGCAAGCTGCTGGAGCAGCCGTTCGCACCGGGGTCGGGGATCCCGGCGCAGCAGGCCGTGCCGAGGGACGTCGGACCGGCCGGAAAAGAAATTCCTCCGCAGGGTGTGACAGAACGCCGGGCCGCGACGCTGAAGGACATGAGATGAGCACCAACCGATCCCGCCGGATCGACCAGGACACGGCCGAGCACCTGCTCGGCGGTGCCGTGGGCGGACCGTCGGCCGGGCGGGACGCCTCCCTCACCGGAGCGGACGCCGGCCCCGGGCGCACCGAGCCCCACCTGCCCGAGGACGGGCCGGCCGGGCAGGTGGCCCGCGTGCTGGCCGCTGCCGCCGCCCCGGCGACGGCGGGCGAACTCGCCGGGGAGGAGGCGGCCCTGGCCGCGTTCCGGGAGGCCCGTCTCGCGCCCGCCCCCGCCGTACCCGCCGTACCCGCACCCGTCCGGAGACGATCGATGGCAACCGCCGCGCTGGCCAGGGCCTTCAGCACGAAGGCCGTCGCCGTCGTGCTCGGCGCCACCGCGCTCGGCGGGGTGGCGGTCGCGGCCGGCACCGGCAATCTGCCGTCCCCGCTCGGTGGGTCCGGTGAGCTCCGGCGCGGGCTGCCGGCCCCCCTCACCGCCACCTCCGCCCCGGGGGCCGCCCAGGGCGCGCCGGACGCCGACCCGTCCGCGCGCCGGACCGCCGGCGCTCCCACCGGTGCGCCGTCCGGCGCGGCCTCCGCGGGCGGTGCGTCGTCCGTCCCCGGTCCGTCCACCGGGGCGGCGACGCCGTCCCCGGGCGCGCCGTCCTCGCCCCCGGCGTCCGCGGACGCCAGGGGCCCGCAGACCAGGGCCGCGCTGGTGGCCCTCTGCCAGGGCTACACCGACCGCGCCGGCAAGGGCGAGCGCCCGCGCTTGCTGGTCGCGGACCCCCAGTTCGGCACGCTGGTCGCGGCGGCCGGCGGTCCGGACAAGGTGGCGGAGTACTGCGGGGACGTCCTGCGGCACAAGGACGACGACGGGCAGGGCGCCACGTCGCCGACCCGCCCGGCGACCGGCAGCGGCAACGGCGGCAACGGCGATGGCGGCGCCAAGAAGGACGACGGGAAGAAGGACGACGGCAAGAAGGACGACGACGGGAAGAGCGGCTCCGGCGGCAAGGGCGCGGTCCCGCTGCCGACCGCCCTGCCGACGCTCCCGGGCGTCGTGCCGAAGCCCGACCGCTCCGGCCCGCTCGCCGACCCCTCCTCCCGGAGGTAAACCCCAGAACTCCGGATGGGCGGCGGGCGAACACCCCCCGGGCCCGCCGCTCATCCGGATCGCACCACCCGCTCCACCGCAGGACCGCTCCACCCTCACCACCCGAAGACTCCGGGTGGCCGGTCGGCCCCCCGTGCCCGCCGTCCACCCGGCCGGCCCCGGCCGGACCGGACGGCGCACCCCGGACGCGCCGCCGGCCCGGTCAGGGCCGAAACCGCGTCGGCCCGCCCGACCCGCATCGGGCAGGCCGCACCGGCCCACCAGGCCCCGCCGGGCCCCGTCGCGACCGCGACCGGCACCCGGTACGGCCCACGAGCCGGCGGCCGGGGAACCGCTGCCCGGTTCCCCGGCCGCCACCCTTCCCGGACGGCCCGCCTTCTCCCGGCGGTCCGTCCGGTCTGGTCGGTCTGTCCGGTGCCTCCGGTGCGGCGGCGACCCCGGGCGCCCACGGGCACCGGGCCGGCCTGGGGGCGGCGGACCACGGGGGGCGGTCGGCGTCGGCGGCTATCGTGCACTCGTGCACGAGGCGGTCCGTGGCCGCGGGCAGGGCACGCGAGGGGAGCGGTTCCAGGTGATCGGACGGGCGCTGAACGGGCGTTACGAACTCGTCGAGATACTCGGCGTCGGCGGGATGGCCACCGTCTGGCGGGGCGTGGACCACGTGCTGGGCCGCCAGGTGGCCGTCAAGGTCCTCAACGGAGGCCTCGCCGACGACCCGCGCTTCGCCGAGCGGTTCAGCCGCGAGGCGCAGCACGCGGCGATGCTGGTGCACCCGCGGATCGTCATGGTCTTCGACTCCGGCGTGGACCAGGGCTCGCCGTACATCGTCATGGAGCTGGTGCACGGCCTCTCGCTGGCCACCCTGCTCGCCCAGCAGCCCGGGCTCCCGGTGGAACGCGCGGTCGGCATCGCGGCGGCGGTGTGCGAGGCGCTGGAGGTCGCGCACGGCGCAGGCCTCGTGCACCGGGACATCAAGCCCGGCAACATCATGATCACCAACGACGGCGGGGTGAAGGTCGTCGACTTCGGCATCGCCCGGGCCGGGTCGTCCAGCAACCTCACCCAGGCGGCGATGGTGCTCGGCACGGCCGCCTACCTGTCGCCCGAGCAGGCCACCGCCGCCGAGCTGGACGGGCGCACCGACCTGTACGCGGTCGGCTGCGTGCTGACCGAGATGCTCACCGGCGCACCGCCGTTCACCGCCGAGACGCCGGTGGCGATCGCGTTCAAGCACGTCACCGAGCAGCCGCTGGCGCCGTCCGCGCGGCGGGCCGGGGTGCCGGCGGCGCTGGACGCGGCGGTGCTGCGGCTGCTCGCCAAGGACCCGGCCGACCGGCCCGGCACCGGCGCGGCCGCGCGCGCCGAGCTGCTGGCGACGATTCCGGGGCTGGCCTTCTCGGACCCGACCAGCGAGCTGCTCGCCACCGGTGCGGCCGGTCAGGCCACCCAGCTGCTGCCGCCGGTCCCGTTCCGGCCCGCGCCCGCCGCGACCTCGGTGATGGCGCCGGTGCCGACGATGCCCCCCGTGCCGGACGACGAGGGGCCCGTCCGGGAGAGCCGCCGCAAGCCGCTGCTGTTCGGCGCGCTGGGCCTGGTGGGGGTCGCGGGCGCCGCGATGCTCGCGATCACCGCCTTCGACGACCCGGCCACGCCCACCGCCGCGCCGCCGCCCAAGCCGACCCGGTCGGTCTCGGCCGCCGCGACGCCCACGCCGACCACGGCCGCGCCCACCGCCCCGACGGCGCTCCCGACCCCGTCGGCCACGCCCACCGCCGCCCCCACCCCGCCGCGCGGTCAGGCCCCGGCCGTCCAGCTCAACGCCCTTCGCGGGGCGGTGGCGCAGACCCAGATGACCAAGGAGCGCGACCGCCAGCTCGATCTGCTGCACACCCTCGACGGCGCCGCCGCCCGCCTCAACCAGGGCAAGGAGGAGGACGCCGCACAGGAGCTGAAGAACGCCCAGCGGACCGTCCGGGAGCTCGCCAAGAAGCACGCGATCGACGCCCAGACGGCCCAGAACTGGAACACCCGCCTCAGCACGCTGATCACCGCCCTCAACGGCTCCGACGAGCACGACCAGGACGACTGACCCGGCGGCCGGGGCCGTGCCCGGTCCGTCGCTCCGGACCCCCTCCCCTTCCGTGACGGGGCCACCGGCTCCCGGCTCCCGGTCCAAGATCGCCCAGCGGTAGGCTCGTTTCGCAACACGACGCGAAGGGGAGCTCAGTGGCGCGGGTTGCAGTGATCGGTGGAGGCATCAGCGGGCTGGGGACGGCGCTGATGCTGGGTCGGCGGGGTCACACGGTCACCTTGTACGAACAGGACGCGCGGGAGGCCGGCGCGGACCTGGAGCAGGACTTCTTCGGGTGGGGCAGGCCGCGGGTCCCGCAGGCCGTCCAGCCGCACTCGCTGCTCGCACCGGTGCGCACCGTGCTGCGGGCCGAGGCGCCCGACGTCTACGAGGACCTGTTGGCGCGCGGGGCCCGGGAGTTCCACGATTTCGACTGGTTCGACGAGCACCCGCCGCACCGGGACGGTGACGAGGACCTGGTGACCCTGCGCACCCGCCGGATCGTGCTGGAGGCCGCCCTGACCGCGGCCGTGCGGCGGGAGGCCGCCGTGGAGGTGCGGCGGGGGCGCCGTGTGAGCGGCCTCGCTGTCGGGGAGGGGCGGCCCGTCCGGGTCACCGGCGTGCGGGTCGGCGCGGAGACCTTCGGGGCGGACCTCGTCGTCGACGCGGCCGGCCGGCGCTCGCCGGTGCCCGACTGGCTGGTGGAGGCGGGCTGCCGGCCGCCGGTGGTCGAGAGCCACCGCACCGGGATCGCCTACCTGTGCCGCTGGTACCGCCTGCGGGCGGACGGCCCGCGCGACCCGGGGCGGGGGGTGAAGACCGGCTCGGCCGCGTCGTTCGCGCTGGCCGGGGTCTTCCCCTCCGACAACGACGCCTTCGCGGTGAACCTGCTGCTCTCCACGGCGGATCCGACCCGGGGCGCGCTCACCGACCCCGAGGTGTTCGAGGCCGTGGCGCGCCGCTTCCCCGCCTGCGCCGCCTGGCTCGACCTGGACGCCGAGCCGCAGTCGGCCGTGCTGGCGATGGCCGGCCTGGACAACCGCTGGACGGCGCTCGCCGACGCGGAGGGACCGGTCGTCACGGGTCTGGTCAACGCGGGGGACAGCCTCATCCACACCAACCCCACCTCGGGCCACGGGGTGTCCCTGGGCCTGCGTGCCGCCCAGTACCTCGCCGGACACGTCGACGAGGTCGTCGCGGACCCCACCGGCTACCACGCGTGGACGGTGGAGGCCCTCCGCCCGTGGTTCGACGCGCAGGTGGCGTCCGACCGCGCCAACGAGCAGCGGCTCGCCGAGAGCGCGCCGCCCCCGGAGCGGCGGGCGGCGGCCGTGGCCACCTGCGCCTTCGAGGACCCGGTCGTCATGCGGGCCCGCGCCAAGGTGCGGCACCTGGTGGCGCGACCGGACGAGGCCTACGCCACCGAGGAGGTGGACCGCCACGTCACCGCCTGGCTGGCCGCCCACCCCGACTTCGAGCCGGAACACGACGGCCCGACCCGCGACCAGTGGGACGCGCTCATAGCGGGCTGAACGCGGGGCCGGGCGCCCCCTACGGCTGCCGGTCGTCCAGGGGTACGCCGAGACGGACCCCGAGGACGTGACGCAACTCAAGTACGTGAGGGACGATGAGGGCTTCGTCGTCGTCCCCCGCGAGCCGCTCGTGAGGTTCGCACCGAAGGAGGCCACGTCAGTGCCGGAGTTCGTGCCTCAACAGAAGATCACCGAGTTCATCAACGACGGATTCGAGCACACCGCGTGGCGACTGGAGACGCGGACCGGCTACCTCTCCGACAAGCAGATGCCCTCCTACGACGAGTTCCTTCGTACCGGTGACACGGCGGGTGAGGTCGGGCACCCCTGGTTCGAGAACGTGCGCCGCATGGTGGGCAAGGGCAAGAGGTTCGAGCGGGTCCGTCTGGTGGATGATCCGCCGACCGAGGGGCAGCGGTACCTGTTGGCGTGCGCCCGGACCAACGTGGCGGCCGGCGAAGACATCCGGTACATGTGGCGCTCGGACGCGGCGGCGGCGGGATTGGCAGGGCTGTCGGATTTCTGGCTCTTCGACTCCCGCACGGTTGCGCGCTTCCACTTCGAAGGAGAGCGCACCGTGGGGATGGAGCTGGTCACCGACCCGCTGGAGGTCCTGCGAGCCTGCCAGGCTCGCGATGCCGCCTGGCACCACGCAACGCGCTACGCGCGGTTCCGGGCTCAGGTGCCTTCCGGCATGTGAGCACCGACTATCAGCAGGCACGGCTCGCTCTCGGTGTCCGGGCGTGAACTCCGCACCGGGAGTGGCCGGTCGGGACGCGCCTTGGCCGCACGACCGGGCTGGACCGAGGGCCGCCGATGGGGTCAGGTCGTGGGCGGTGAGGTGGTCGAACTCGCCGGCCTTGACGCCCTGGAGGAACTTGGCGAACTTGAGGGGGTGCGGACGATGATGTTGCCGTCGTCGGACTCGCGGAGTTCGACCAGTCCGTCGACTGCGCGGGCTTCGACACAGTCGGCATTAGCGCCGGAATAGCTGAACGCTTGCCAAGCGAAGCTATCCATGTTTGCTCTCATTCACAACGGGTCGGAGAAGTCCCTTGGGCCTTCCTCCGAAAGGAGGGCCACGGATGCCATACGGGCAAAGATCTCCCGGTAGCTTGCCGGCTTTCGAGCCGGTTGAAATCCGGTGCTCACTCGCCGTACGGTACCCCGGCGCTGAACTCGCGGTGTGGAGTGGCGAAACGCCAGGCGGAATCCCGCGCCTGGCAGGCGCGGGCGACCTGAACAGGGTCATTGATCAGTTCGACGCCGATGAGGTCGTCATCGGCGTCGAACCGCAGCAGCGCGATCGCACGGGAGTCGAACAGCCACGTGTCCTCGTTCGGAAGGCTCAGGCGGTCGGCGTCGGCGCGCCAGAGGTAGCGGATGTCCTCGCCGACGGCGCCGTTCCGTTCGGCGTTGTCGAGGAGGTACCGCTGCCCGAAGGTCGGCGGGTTGTCCATGATCCTCACGAGCTCGAAACGCTTGCCCAGGGCCACCTGTTCGCGGCGCGAACGGCACCAGGGGTCCTCCAGGTCCCAGCCGGGCGCCTGTCCGGCGGCGAAACGCCGGTAGGTCTCGGTCTGCTCGTCCGAGCGGTACCGGCGGCGGGTCTCCAGCCGGAAGGTGGTGTGTTGAAAGCTCTCAAACATGCCGTCGAACTCTTCGAAGCCGATCAGCACTCCCACAACACGCTCCCCTCGTCGTCGGACCGACGGGATCAGAATGCCTTCGAAGTGCGCCTCGGTGAGGACTGATTCGCGAAGTTGGGCATAAGTGTGGATCGGCGGGGGGCCGCGCGGGGGGGGGGGGGGGCCCCCGGGGGGGGGGGGGGGGGGGGGGTGGGGTGTTGTGAGACGACGCCCCAGAAGCCCGCGGGGTAAATGTG